>QCQN01000017.1 GCA_003212175.1 Prochlorococcus sp. AG-449-P16 | reverse complement strand
CGGATATCATTTGATTGTTCTAGGTGTAGGTGCATTAGCATGGTCAGTAAACTGGTGTTTTATTGGCGGTGCATATGACACATGGGCACCAGGTGGTGGTGAAGTCAGACTTGTAAACCCAACCTTAGATCCAAGAGTTATTCTTGGTTATCTATTCAGATCTCCATGGGGAGGAGCTGGTTCAATAATCGGTGTTAACTCCATTGAAGATATTGTTGGTGGACATGTTTACGTGGGTATTACTGCAATTATTGGGGGAATATTCCATATTTTCACCAAACCTTTTGGATGGGCAAGAAGAGCTTTTATCTGGAATGGTGAAGGACTATTAAGTTACGCTCTTGGTGGAATTTGTGTAGCAAGTTTTATTGCTTCAACGTTCATCTGGTTTAACAATACTGCATACCCATCAGAGTTTTATGGCCCAACAAATGCTGAAGCTTCACAAGCCCAAAGCTTTACTTTCCTAGTGAGAGATCAAAGAATTGGAGCTAACGTAGGTTCAACTATGGGACCAACAGGTCTAGGTAAGTATCTCATGAGATCTCCTACTGGTGAAATTATATTTGGTGGTGAAACAATGAGATTTTGGGATTTTAGAGGTCCATGGTTAGAGCCTTTAAGAGGGCCTAATGGATTGAGCCTTGAGAAAATCCAAAATGATATTCAGCCTTGGCAGGTAAGAAGAGCAGCTGAATATATGACTCATGCTCCAAACGCTTCTATCAACTCTGTTGGTGGAATCATTACAGAGCCTAATGCTGTTAACTTCGTTAACTTAAGACAATGGTTAGCCGCAGCTCAATTCTTCCTAGGATGGTTTACATTCATTGGTCATCTTTGGCATGCTGGACGTGCTAGAGCAGCCGCTGCTGGTTTCGAAAAAGGAATCGACAGAAAGAGTGAACCGGCTCTAGAATTGCCTGATTTAGATTAATTTCTACTTCAAAAAAAAAGCCCTATCAAATGATAGGGTTTTTTTATGCTTAATTTTCTTATTTATATAAATTTTTTCTGAGCCATGGCAAACTTAAACCCATCACATTACTGAAACAACCCTCTATTTTTTCTATATATTTACCGCCTATACCTTCCAAAGCAAATCCTCCGGCGCAATATAAAGGTTCATTTGTATCTACATAACTCTTGATTTCCCAATCTTCCAACTTAGAAAAATAAACTCTTGAACTTACTGTTTTTTTTATTATTTCAGTGCTTTTAAAAACTTTGGAAGTTGAATCAAAATTTCCAATTATTAGAGTATGACCAGTATGTAAAAATCCAAATTTTCCAGACATTTTTTTCCATCTACTAAATGCCTCTTCTTTGTTAGATGGTTTCCCATATGCTTCTCCTTTAAATTCAAAAATTGAATCACACCCAAGTATTTCCAAAGGACCATGAATAAACTCTTCAGCCGATGACATTTTTTGAATATTTCCAGATAGACTACTAGCTTTTTGAAAAGATAATTCCAAAGCTAAATTAAATATATTCTTTTCTTTAATAGTAGTTTCATCAAAGTTGCTTGAGACCTGAATAAATTCAATTTGACAATTTTCAAGTAATTTCTTTCTAGATTGAGAAGCAGAGGCTAGAATTAACACAAACTTTTTATCAAATTATAATTCAATTTACTAATTAATAAATTTAAAAATTAATATAAATTACGAATGGAGTTAGAAGCAGGATTAAAAAAAATAAAGAAACCAATAATGGTCCTGGGAACCTCTAGTGGAGCAGGCAAATCATTAACGGTTACTGCAATTTGCAGGATTCTTAAAAATTGTGGAGAAGAGCCTATCCCTTTTAAAGGCCAAAATATGAGTAATAATGCTTGGGTTGATTGGGAAGGTGGAGAGATGGCATATTCACAAGCACTTCAAGCTTTTGCTTGTGGTATTATTCCTTCCGCAGAGATGAATCCCATTTTGTTAAAACCTCAAGGGAATTCAATAAGTGAGGTTATTCACCTTGGTAAAAGTATTGGAATAACAACTGCCAGAAATTACTACAAAGATTGGTTCATTCCCGGTTGGGAAGTAATTAAAAAAAGTCTAAGTTCTATTTATAAAAAAAATCCAAATTGCCGTTTAATTATTGAAGGAGCTGGAAGTCCAGTAGAAATGAATTTGATTCATAGAGATCTCACTAATTTAAGAGTTGCTAAGTATTTAAATGCAAATTGCATTTTGGTTACTGATATTGAAAGGGGAGGGGTATTCGCACAAATAATAGGGACCCTTGAATTAATGAAACCGGAAGAAAAAAGACTTATTAAGGGTATTATTATTAATAGATTCAGAGGAGATCTATCCTTATTCGCTGAAGGTAAAAAATGGATTGAAAGTAAAACTCAAATCCCTGTTATTGGAATCATACCATGGCTAAATGATACATTTCCTCCAGAAGATTCGCTTGATTTATTAGAAAAAAAATCATATTTCAAAAATCCTGAAATTAAAGTAGGAATTATAAAATTGCCATCTATAAGTAACTTTTCAGACTTTGATCCTTTAGAAAACGAAAAAACAATCTTTATTGAATGGGTAAGAGAATCCCAAAACTTAAATAAGTATGATTTTATTATCCTTCCTGGAAGTAAACAAACTA
Organism: Prochlorococcus sp. AG-449-P16; assembly: GCA_003212175.1. Classification (GTDB taxonomy): domain Bacteria; phylum Cyanobacteriota; class Cyanobacteriia; order PCC-6307; family Cyanobiaceae; genus Prochlorococcus_A. The sequence goes on along the minus strand of QCQN01000017.1, from coordinate 17,615 downwards.
TTAAAGATCAAATTTTTCTAGAAGAATGTGGTTTATCTCAGGACATAAAAGAATATTCAAATAATAATGGAAACATTATTGGAATTTGTGGAGGTTTACAAATGTTAGGCAAAACACTTGAAGATCCTTATTTTAAAGAAGGTTCTAAAAATACCTCTGAACAAAGAATACAAGGCATTGGACTACTACCTTTAAAAACCACTTTCTATAAAAAGAAATTAACACGTCAAATCATCTCTGAATCTTTATGGCCATGCCAATCAGAAATTAGTGGATTTGAAATTCATAATGGCCAAACTGAATTGGTTAACATGCAAAGCTCTTTAAAGATTAACCCTATCTTTAAAGACTTAAATCTAGGTTGGTATAGTGAAAATAAAGGTGGTGGTACTATTGCAGGTATATACGTTCATGGGATCTTTGAAAATGATCATTGGAGAGATCAATATATAAATCTAATAAGAAAGAGCAAAGATTTACCAATATTTAATAAAAAATCAATATCTTATAAAAAGAAAAGAGAATCAATTATTGATAATCTTGCTAACGAATTTGATAAACATCTAAATATTAAGTCGATATTAAATTGAAAAAAACAAAAATAAAAATTAGATGGCCAAATAATAATGAAACTTATGCTTCAGATGGAGATGATTGGTTTTCTACTGCAGAAAAAGCGGGTTTAGAAATTCCGACTGGCTGCCTAACTGGAAGTTGTGGAGCCTGCGAAATAGACGTTAATGGCGAAACAGTAAGGGCTTGTATAAGTGATATCAAAAGTAATAAAGAAAGCATATTAAATGTGTCTTTAACTACAGATCCATTTTGGTAAAAATAAATTCACTTAACATTATCAATCACTATAAGAAGCATTTCAAGGAGTATCTCTTATTTCCTACAACCACTTCAATCAATACATTTTTGCATTCGAAGGGAATACTTAGAACGATAAAGGAAAGTCAATAAAAGGAGAAAATATCCATAAAAAAAAAGACCTCTTTATTAGAGGTCTTTGTTAGCTTTACTCAAGAAAGTGTATCCTTGTTTCCACCTTACAAGTAAAACCACTCCTTCACACACATACACAATATGCCATATGACTATATTTCGTGGAAGGAGTAGATGGAATGTTACTAAACTGTCACATGTGCCAGTTATATATTTCAGGCTATTTATCTTTTTAAAAACTATTATTTAGAAATAAGGGTTTTTACTCGTCAGAAATTAGTGTTTTATGAGTATATCCTGCATATAATCTAATGGCAAAATGTATAAAATATAAACAGCATTTATTACGAATTCTTTTCCCAAAATATAGAAAGATTTGAAAACTGGTTTTTAGTATTTACTATCGTCGTGCTTGCTAAAATTAGCTTCCATCACACAGAATGACTTTTTATCATAATTGCTTCAATTTATATTCTTGTCTTTGAGCATTTACATTTTCTATTACGTAATATTTTGCAAAATCATTTTTCAACTTTTGTAATCCTTAAAAAATCCTGCTCTATTCAGAGTTATATTAGTTAATCTTTATTTGATATTGGGATGAATTAATAGAGTAGTTGTAAATTAATTTTATATGTTCATACCTTACTAATTGCGATTGGATTATTGCTTAAAAGTATTTGAATAGTAGTTACTTTAGATATCAAAATTGACTTATTTAAAGTAAGAATAAAAAACATCCAGCAACAAATCCACTTATATGACCCAATAAACTTACTCCTGGCAAAAAAGAGAAAATCAATCCTATAAGACAAAGTGTCTTTGACATTTCTTGTATTTTATAATTCGATTTCAAACCAATTTTTTTACCTAAAAAATAAATCTTCCCATAAAAAGAACTTAATAGTAAGAATCCAAATAAAGCATAAATTATTCCACTAAAACCAAGAGCGGCGTAATTCGGATAGACATTAAAAAAATACGATAAGATCTTTTCATAAACCCAGATAATAAAGAAATTTAAAAAAGAACAAATTAAAATAAATTTTAAATAAAAAAATCTGCTTTCAATTCCAAGTCTCATCAAAAAATATCTAGTAATAATTATTCCACCAAGATTACTTAATAAATGATTTAAATCTGCGTGGATAAGAATTGATGTGAAAATTCTGTAGGGTTGATCAGTAATTAATCTTGGCACAAAGTAAAAATATTCTTTATCAAAAACTCCAATTAAATCTGTAAAAATAAAAACAGAGATTAAAATAAATCCACTGACAATGTACTGCCAATCATATTTAGATATTGAGTTATTAAAAGGCATTTTTAGTTTTATATTAAAAAATATTTTCTTACATAGAAGAAATGACCTTGAAAAAAATCTTTTAAATATCCTAAAATTTTATTTTTTTTAGTAAACTTTGCAATGAGAACTTGTTGGGTGGTCTAGGCATTCTTTGTCCCAAAAATCTTGTCTTTGATCTTCAGGTAGTTGATAATTGAAATCATGCAACTTCCAAATATCTAAAGTTGCATTTCTAAGGATAGTTAATGGAGTGGTTAGTTTCATAAAAACTCCTAATTCTACTCGTAATTATCCTCCTTTCAAATTGAAATTAATAGAGTATTAATACTCGAGTGTTAGTGCTTTGTGGTTGTCAAAACAATCTTTTCCAATACAGCCGGAGTGAAAAGAATTCAGGATTATGTGTACGATAGGGAAGGGTAGCAACTCATAGTTGGTAACCCGTAACACTTATTTTTGCTGAAAATGCTTTTAGAACCATTCAAATGATTTGTGATTACAAAGAATATTCAAGGTTCAACTTAAGAAACAACGATTTCTTTTGGGAAGTTAATAAATTAACTGTTTTAAAGGTCTACTAGAATTTTCATTTTAGCCACACTACAAAAATTAAATTTCTAAAAGTTGTAAGAACTAGAAAATTTTCTCTTTAAACTAAAATTAAAAGAGAGACTAATCCGATCCTCTTTTGATAAATTTGTTTCAACTGCGTGCGGAACCCAAGAAGGGAAAACTATCAACAAATTTTCTTTGGGCGGAATTGTAATAATGGGATAATCATATAGTTGCATTTCATAACCATCTTTAAACTCTCCCATATAACCTATAGAATTTAAAGCCGCATCATTAAAATTCCTATAAAAAAGAAATCTACCACCACTCATCTTTTTAGGTATTCTTATAAAAATACTCCTGAATAAACCATTCCTGAATGAATATGAGGAGTATTAGATGATCCTTCTCCACATATGTTTATCCAGAAATTTTCTAGTTGGATTTCTCCCTTTCTATTGAATTGATGTATCGAACTAACACAATTAAATATTTGTTGCATTAATCTATCTAAATAAGGAAGATTATCTAAATTTCTTATATCTTTCGAGTGATATCCATTTAAACCAGTATTACTTTTTTTCACTCCTTCTTTATCATTTTCTTTTATCAAGTAAGACTCCTGTTGCAATTCTCCTACCTTTTCTTGAAATTCTATTGTTCAATACTGCGTTGGGAATAGAAATCCTTGGTTGATCTGAGTATTCATAACTTATAAAATATTCAGATAATTTTACATCTAAAAAACGTTGTTATAGATTTTATTTAAATTAATTCCAAAAAGATGAGTTTAGATGTCTTACGGAGAGGGTGAGATTCACTTTCAACATACATAGGCAGATACTGGAATATATTGGACTTATTTTTGAGTGGTAAAGGAAATATCCACCAACACATCCACCAACACCAAAAACTTGCCGATATTGGACGACACTGTACTCAAAAATTATCTGTATGGATTCAATCCTTTGTTATCCCCTCTAGCATTGCAATCTGTTCATTATGAAAGATAGATTTGGCATTAATTTCTTATATTCATCTCATATGAAATTCAACAATTACTTGTTCTCCAAATGTTTTTTTAACTGCATTCTCAATTATTAATCTTCTCATCTCAATCATTCTGAACCAAGTTGAAGAAAATGCTATTTCAACTTTTTTCGAATTAAAACTAGCAAGTTCTGCTTGCTGACTAAGAAATATTTTTACTGATGGTAATTCAACCTTAGAAAGAATGAGTTCCCATTTTTCTTTTAATGCAGATAATACATTTGATTCATATTCTTGAGGTAAAGGATGTACTCCTAAAATCTTTGCATGGGGATAAACTTCAAGAAATTTCTTTATTGCGGCACTTGGAGATTTGGCATGTATTTTGATTGATTTCTGAAGTTGATCAACCATCCCATTAACTTGAAATATCTGCATTGATTGTCAAACCGAATTCTTGATATTTCTCCTGCATTCAGATATTGAAGGTATTAATTCCCAATCCAATTCATAATCAGGATCTATTTTAAGTGCCTGTAAATTGTCGTTTAATGCTCCTTCCCAATCTTTCAATCCATATCCTTTCGTAAATGCTCTTTCACTAAAATAGTCTGCTTTATGTTTTTCCCCTTTTGATGGATTTAGAGATATTGCCATATCGAAGTCCTTAATTGCCTCAAGATGTTTATTTGAAATTTGGTAGGAAATTGCTCGAGAGTAGAAATATTTATGATCTCTAGAATTTAAGTTGATTGCATTTGTGAAATATGGAATAGATAAATTAATATGATCATCACCATATATTTCAGCACCTCCAACATCTTGAACAAATAACCCTGTCTGATACCAATAAAGATCATCATCAGGTTCTAGATATAAAGCATCTTCAAAGTCTGCAAGTATCAATTTATATTTTCTCCTTTTCTTAAGGTTGTACTCTCTAATGGTTTCGGATTCAATTGCATTAATCTCATTACAAAAAAATTTATCTCTAAATATTGCGCGTTCAATATACAAAGATCCATTATCAGCATCATCTTCTATTTTCTTATTTAGATCAGAAATAATATCCCAATAGTGATTATCCCAATATTCATAGTCATAATTGAGGGGTTTTAGGTTTTCCTCTTCTCCTGCATTACCAATACTAGGAGGATATTCGTTGTAATAAATTTTGAATGGCATATTTAAAAAAGTTTTCTTTTGAAAAATATTCTCTTATTATCTAAACACTTAATTTTAGTAATAAAGAATTAATAAAAGCATCAGAAATATCATCTAATTTCTGCATACATTGCTTTCTTAACTTGATACTTTCTTCATTTTCAGGATTGATTTCAATTGCTTTATTAAAATCTTCAATCGCTCCTTTATACTGCTTTAGATTTAGTTTGCATTCACCTCTGGATTGATAGTCTAGGTAAAAATTTGGATTGATTGCAATTGCTTTATTAAAGTCTTTAATCGCTCCTTCATGATCCTTGAGTTTAATTTTTACATCTCCTCTGAGACAAAATCCATAGTAACTGGGATCAAGTTTTAATGACTTATTGACGTCATCTAGAGCACCTTTGTTATCTTCTAATTCAAATTTACATTTTGCTCTGTGGTAAAGACATAAATCATCAGCGGGTTTAATTTCAATTGCTTCATTAAAGTCTTCAATAGCGTCTTTAAAGTAATCCATTTCATATTTGCATAGTGCTCTTAATTCATATAGAAGATCATCTCCAGAGTTTGCAAAGAATTCATCCATCCTGTTGTAGAAATAACCCATTTCTTTGTGCTTTTCTGATAACCCAATAGCACAATTTAGATCTAAAACAGCACCTGAATAATTTTCTAGTTCATATTTACAATCTGCCATGAAATAGTAACTAGGTGTATATTCTGGATTTAATGAAATTGCTTCTTTGAAATCATTTATAGCATCTTCATAATTCTTTAATTTAGATTTACTTATTCCTCTTTGGAGAAATAAGTAAAAGTTTTTTTTAACTTTTAATGCTTTAGAAAAGTAAAAGATACTAAGTGGATAATCTTCTTTAAAAGAGTAAATTAGTCCTTGTAAATACAAAGGGTAATATCGATTAGGATTTATGTTAAGAGACTGTTGGCATGCAATTATCGCGTGTTCATAATTTCCTGAATTATATTTCGACTCTGCAATATCATTAAATACCTTTGAATAGTCTGGTTCTCCCCATATCTCTTGTGATAATTCTTCTGCGAGGTCTCTCATATCTTTTTATCAATAAAAAAAATTTTATAGGATTTTAAATATGACAGTTAAATTTATATTTGCAACTAATTAACCATAAATTTAATAATTCATTTTTTGTTATAAATTTAAAGAATGCATAGACTATTTTATTAAGTTTGATATTTGAAAAATATTATGAAAGTTCCAAGTAAAGAAGACTTATATAAAAACCAATATCATATGGAATTCTTAAGTGTTGATGGAGAATGGAAAAGACTTGATACTTTTACTTTTTACGAATTTGATAGAGCAGTTAATTTAGTAATCAAGGAATTTCTAAAAACTGAAACACATCACAGATTAGTTGATAAGGATGGGAAAGTAGTTGTTTTATTGGATGATACTTTTATTGAGGAAGATGAAATTACCAGAAGTATCAAATCAGATATAAGGTGGCGACCTGGCAAAAGACTTGCTCGTAAAAAATTAATTAAATATTTATTATTAATTTCATTAATGGTGATGTTAATAATATTTCTTTCTTTTTTTTTCTGATTTTTTAATTCAAATGGAAAATAATGTTATTCCTCTATTAAAGGGTCAACAAAAAATAAAAACTTATGAGGTTATCTGTGAGATCCTAAATTCTTTTTTACCTTTGGAGAGAAAAGTCATTATTTTACATTTAGGTTTATTTGGAAATAAATCTCATACTGATTTTGAAATAGCAAAATTAATAAATGAATCTAGAGAAGATATTCAAAAAGCAAAGGAAACTGGACTTAAAAAATTAAAACAAAAAATTTATTAATATCGCATTTATAAAGTTTCTCAAAGAAACTTTGCATTCTTTTCTAGGTTTGCTTATATAAGTTTCCATCGAAAATTTAGGATGAGTAATTCAAAAGAAAAACAATTAAAACTTAAAGGTATTCGTTTAAGAAAAGATTCTGAGGATATGAAAAACTTAGCGAGCATAATGCCACAAACTTTTGAAAACATAGAACAAAGTTCATTAGGGAAATATTCAACAGGAGTACCTGTAAGTTTTTATGACTTAGATGCAATGACACAAGGTCTTCAAAGGGGTTCATTAGTTGTTATTGCTGGGAGACCTTCAATGGGTAAAACTTCTTTTGCAATGAATCTTGCACAAAATGTTGCTAAGAAAAATAAATTACCAGTTTGTTATTTCAGTTTGGAACAAAGCAGGGAACAAATGAGTTATAGATTTCTATCTATGGAACTTGGTATTGAATCAGGAAGATTGAGAACTGGAAGACTGCACCAAGATGAATGGGGTTTACTCGGTAGAGAGATGAAAGATCTTGACGAAATGCCTATATTTATTTGCGATAAAGGTTCGATTAAAGTTAAAGAAATTTTTTCAAAAAGTAGGAAAATCAAAGAAAAGAAAGGACTAGGAAAACTTGGATTAATAATTGTTGACTATATACAAATGATGGATAGTCCAAATAAAAAGTCTAGAGATAAAGAGTTATCTAAAATTGTTCTCGATCTTAAAGAAATGGCAAAAGCATTAGATGTACCTGTGGTGCTTATGTCTCAACTTTCTAGAGATATTGAAAAGAGAGAAAACTGCCGTCCCATGTTATGTGATTTAAGAGAGACACAAGGATTAGAAGCACATGCAGATGTAGTAATTATGCTTTATAGGGATGAATACTATCATCCAGAAACTGAAGAGAGAGGTATAGCAGAATTAATAGTTACTAAACACAGGCATGGTCCTGTAGGAACTGTAAAGTTGCTTTTTGAACCTCAATTTACTAGGTATAGAAATCTTGCTGCTTAACTAGATAAAATTCTATTTAAATTAAGTTTTTTTAAAAGTTTATGCATTAAATATATGGAATGTCATATTTAAATTCCCAAGCAATATTTATTCTTTGAAAGATGAAGGAGAGTAAAGATAAGGCATCAGTTTACTTTCAAAATGGTTGTAAATTGATGGATATAAAAGAGTTTGAAGAAGCAATAAAAGAGTTTGAAAAGTCAATAAGTCTGCTCCCTTCTTTTGATGCTTATCAGAAGAAATATGAATGCCTAACGAAAGTAGATGCTTATAACAAAAACAGTTCATTTCACAAAAAAAGGATTAAAGAAAAAATTCAAGACAAGATTAAAGAGACGAGAAACGAAAAGAAGGTGACTTCATACTTTGTAGAAAATCTTCAAGATCTTGAAAAAAAATCAGATATTAAAGTACAAAATCCACTAAGGTTGCAAAATAATTTTGATAAAAATAAAAAAGTTACGGATCGTTATCCTATTACTTCTTTAAATAATGGTGAACTAATTAAGAAACGTTTTAAACAGATATATTCTGACTTTAATGAGATGCATGATTATTTTAAACTTCAAGAATCAGAAGATTTTTTTCCTGACTCTTCAGAAATTAGATCATTAATAGTACAAATTGAAAATTTGATAGATTTAATTCCTTCAAAAGGTTCAACTTCTGAAAGTCTTAAATTATTAGAGATAGCAAGGGAGAAAAAAGGTAAAGGTGAACTAAAGGACGCTTTAGATATCCTTACAGAATTGATAAATAAAAATCCTTCTTTTGCAGTGGCATTTTTTGAACGTGGGAAAATTAAGCGTTATTCTTTTAATGATTTAAATGGTGCAAAAGATGATTTACAAAAGTATTTAGATTTAGAACCAAATGACAACGATGCATGTTTAGAATATGCCGATGTTCTTGGATATCTAGACAAATTCGAAGAATCGATTTTTTATTATAAAAAAGCAATCAGTATTATATCTTCTGATCCTAAACAAAAAGATTTATATCTTTGGGGTTACATTTATAGATATATAGCAGAAGATGAGAGGTGTCTAGGTCGTTTTGATGATGCAGTTGCTTCTCTCAAAAAAGGTATAGAGACTTACTTGAAAGATCCTTATGGATCTTCTTTGGATGAAGTCGTGGATATTTTTGAAGAAATAGTAGTAGTTCATATTCGAGGAAGAAAAAATATTAAAGATGCAATATCTTCCATAGAAGAAATTATGCAAATCAGACTGAAAGCAAAAGAAGAAGAATATTATACTCATACCTATGATGATCAAGATGAAAAGGAGGAATTTTATTTCACAGGTGGGGAATTAAACCTTATTGCATATTGTGAGTATCAATTAGAAAATTATGAGAAAGTTATATCTAACTTATCTAAAGCAATTGATGTTTATCCTAATTTGCCGTCAGAGGGTGATTCCCAATATCTAAAATTTGTTTTAAATACAAATTATATTCTTAGAGGTCAAGCATATTCAAAACTGGGCAAAACAAAAGAAGCATATAGTGATTGGAATAAAATAGGTTCAAGAGATTTTACTAATATTGAATTTTATGAAAGACAATTGTCTAAATTTTTTGAAGAAACTTACTTCTCAGAATGCAAAGAATATTTATCCAAAAGATATTCTCTTAGAGATTGATAATGATCGCTAATAGTAAAGTGATACCGACTTACCTTAAGAAGAATCTAAACAACCCCAATATTTACAAGCGATCTTGAGGAATCCACCAACACATAATTCGTAAATTAAATATCCACCAACACATTAAAAAATATCCACCAACACATCCACCAACACATTCAGGCATACACTGGTAAATATTGGACTATATAGGACAAGCAACTTCTTAAAAAACCGATTTTGACTACATTATTGCCCACATAGCACTTTACAGGAAGATTATTAAACGGAGAGGGTGGGATTCGAACCCACGAATAGTTTCCCATTAAACGATTTCGAATCGTTCGCTTTCAACCACTCAGCCACCTCTCCAATAAAAGATGTTTAATTAAATTTTAATAAACTTCACTAAATATCTAAATCATTATTATCAAAAATTTCAATCCCACCCTGCATTTTTCATCATTTTTATTGCAAGTGAATTTTTGTCTCCAAGATCCTCTACACTCACATCATCGGGTACGAATCCTCCAAAATTTTTCACTATTTCATTCTCATTTAACTCTTTTAAAGGATGTTCAAAGGTAGGCGCAGCCAAACCCTTACTACCCTCAGCAGAAGCAAGAAATTCAAGTAATTTCACAGCATCAGATTTATTTGTTGCATATTTAGCTACCCCTCCTGCACTAATATTTATGTGTGCTGGATTAGGGGTAATTACAGTAGTTTTTTTGGCATATAAAGCATCTCTTCTTCCATTGACTCTAGCAAGCATTCTTGCAACATAATAGTGATTAACGATACCTACTCCACATTTCTTTTTAGATACGGCTCTTATAATAGAAATATCCCCTGGGAAGAAGGGTTGAGATACATTTGAAATCATTCCATTCAACCAAGTTTGAGTTTCTAATTCGCCCTTATTAACAATTTGATTGGCTACGAGAGATTGATTATATGGACTTTTTCTATTTCTTAAACATACCTTACCCTTCAATGATGGATCTGATAAGTCTGTGTAATCCTTTATTTTGCTTATGTCAACAACTTTGGGATTAGCAACCATAACTCTAACCCTTCTTGTCAATGCATACCATTCTTTTCCAGGATCTTTTAGGCCATCTGGGACATCATTTTCTAAAGTTGCGGAATCAATACTCTGAAGTAACCCTGCTTTAGCAGCATTAGTTATTCTTGCTGCATCTACCAGTAATATCAAATCAGCTTGCGAATTTTTTCCTTCTCTTTTTAATCTTTCAATAAGTGAAATACCAGCGGCTTCAATAAGTCTAACTTTTATGCCTGTTTCTTCGGCAAATTTCTTATATACTCCTCGATCTGTATTATAGTGTCTACCAGAATAAACTTTAACCTCTCTTTCAGTTGTTTTCGCAGGTATATTAAAGTTAATTATAAAAGTAAAAGTCAATGCTGAAAAAAGCCATTTTTTAAGATTTTGCACTTTTGTCAAATAGTATCTATGGTTACTTTATATACTTATAAACCTCAAGAAACCTAAAAGATATTTTCTTTACACCAGCTTGTATCATTTTTTATAATTGAAATGAATTATTTAACTCATCAACTATTAATTAACGAAGAAATTGAACATTTTATTAAAAATTTAAACAAAAAAGACAATCATTGGGAAGATGGGAAAAAGACTGCTGGGAGTCATGCGTCAAAGGTTAAAAATAATCTTCAATTAAATAGAGAATCAGAAACATCTTTTCAATTATCAAAGTTAATCAGAAGAAAAATTCTTTCCAATCAATTAATAAAAAGTTTTGCTTTGCCAAAAATAATACATGGAATTATGTTCACTAAATCTCTGGGAAATATGCAGTATGGCCGACATATAGATAATCCCTTCATGGCAACGGGAAGATCTGATTTATCTTTCACTATTTCATTAACAGATAAAAATAAGTACACAGGCGGGGAACTTAATATTGAGGGAATGACTTCAGAAAAACAATTTAAGCTAAATGCAGGAGAAATAGTTATTTATCCAAGTACATATTTGCATTCGGTAAAAGAGATCAAAAATGGCGAAAGGTTGGTATGCGTAGGTTGGATTGAAAGTTATGTAAAATCAATCGAAGAAAGAGAATATTTATTTGATCTGGATGCAGGAGCTAGAGGCTTGCTTGCAAAAAATGGCAGATCGGATGAACTAGATCTTATTTTTAAGTCTTATTCAAACCTTTTAAGAGTGCTAGGAAATTAAAGCATCATTTTATACATTGAAGAGAAAGTTACATAGAATTTATCTAAAATAAAAAAATAGTTTATATGTAAATTAAATGCCAAAAAAAAGTTCGATTGCACTATTTATTGCTGCTACAAGTGCATTGACAATATCTTCATCTGTTAGTAGCGGAGAGAATGATCTTGGTGGCCTTAAGGAATGGAACACCGATATGGATGTGGATGCGGATTTTGTATTAGATTCAGATGCACAAAGAATTGCAGATGAAGCAGCAAAATCTAGTGCTTGTATTCCGATTGGAGAAGGAGAAAATTGTTGGTAAATAGTTAGATATTCCTTCAATAAATAAAAAAAAAGCCCTCAATAGTGAGGGCTTTCTTTTTTCTATAGAAGTTAGAATGTGAAGGTTGTATTTAAAACATAACCTGTCATAGTAGCTTCAGTTCCAGTTCCTCCATCATTAGCTGTACCGCCAAAAATAGCTGGAGTTACAGTAATTGAATCGTTGACTTTGTAATCATAGTAGATTTCATATAAAAATGGATCTACAGTATCACCATCACGTTTTTGAGGCTGACCAAAAGCTATACCAATTCTGTCATCAGCAGTAAAGGCATCTTGCCAGTTAAGACCAACAAAGTAAGCATCTGTGCCATCATTTTCATCACGATCAGTTTCTGAAGTGTCATAACCAAGAGATACTGATGGAACAATAGTTCCAGTTTCTTCAGGTCTCCACCATGCCCTTAAACCGATGTTTACACTTCCTTGGTCGTTAAATGAACGATCTGTACCCAAAGTTGTTTGGTAGTAACCATCTTCCCACTCGTTGTATTTCATGTTGACGATAGCAGACACAGAATACTGAGGCTGAGTGTATCCAACTTGAGTTGCCCAACTTGTCATTCCCTCATCGGTTAACATTCCTGTTGAACCATTTCCACCCTGAGTTGTAAAGTTTGTGCTTAATGCGAAACCATTGTCAAAATTGTAAGACAAACCGGCTCCTGGACTTGTGCTCGCACCATAAGCAGCAGCGTTACCACCAAGTGTAAAAGCTTTTAATACAGATTTATATATAGATGGGGTAGTTGCATGCATATAGTAGTTCTCAATCTTTGGACCAAGCCAAAGAGTTGTATTTTCACCTAAAGGAGTAGAGTACCAAATCTTGTCGACATCAAAATCATCATCTTTACCAGACGCGGCACTTAGGTAAGTATTATGTTCAGTTTTGATATCAGACCAGTTATCAGCATTACCTGATTTAAGTCTTACATAAAGGTTATCATCACCTGAGAAACTAGTGTTAACATTCATTTGGTAGGTGTAGTTTGCGGTAACTTCACCAGTGTATAAATCATCCTCAGTTTCTACACTACCTACATAGAAGATAGCTTTACCATCCATAGTGGTGGTTTCTGAGAAAGATCCAGCTTCAAATTGGTTAGATATAACATCAGAACTTTCAACTTTCTTTTCATTAGTTGCAAGTTCGGAAGAAAATAATTTACTACTAAATCTTTTGGCATTTTTGGTATTTTTGCTATTTGAATAGCTATTCATACCTTTAATGTTGTAGTCAGATGCTTCTGCACCGATTGGAGCGATCAAACTCAAAGCAGTACTAGCAACCAACATTTGTTGGAAGAGTTTCATTTAACCTCACACGAAAAATGCCCATAATAAATGGGTAACTCAATTGTATCGGGGGTAACTATTTTGAGTAGAGATAATAGATTCACTTTCAAGTATCAAACGATACCGATTCCTCTTATCATTTTTTCAATAGTGGAAAGTTCATTGATTGTCTTTCTTGGATCCATGAAGAAGCAACTGCTCGAGCTAGAGTTCTAATTTTTTCAATATATTGAGCACGGTCAGTAACTGAGATAACCCCTCTCGCATCAAGCAAATTAAAACTATGGCTACATTTAAGTACAAAATCAAGAGCAGGATATGTAAGTTTTTTATCAATAAGAATATTTGCCTCATCTTGATAAATTTCAAATAACTTTCTCATATTTGCAGGGTTTGATTCATTAAAATTAAAGGAACATTGATTCTTTTCGAATTGAAGCCAAATATCACTATAAGTATAGATTTTATTCCAATCAAGATCCCAAATACTTTCCTTATCTTGCAAAAACATAGCAATTCTCTCTAATCCATAAGTTATTTCAATTGGTATGGGATTACAATCTAAACCACCGCACTGTTGAAAATAAGTAAACTGAGTGACTTCCATTCCATCTAACCAAACTTCCCAACCAACTCCCCATGCTCCAAGAGTTGGAGATTCCCAGTTATCCTCTACAAACCTTATATCGTGGTTTCCTGGGTTAATTCCTAAGAATTTCAAAGAAGCTAAATATTTTTCTTGAATTTCATCTGGGGATGGCTTAATAATTACTTGATATTGAAAATAATGTTGTGCTCTATTGGGATTATCTCCATATCTACCATCTGTAGGCCTTCTACATGGTTCAGCATAGGCAACACTCCAAGGTTCTGGGCCGATAGCTCTCAAAAAAGTATGAGGATTCATTGTCCCAGCACCTTTTTCAGTGTCGTAGGGCTGCATTATCAAACATCCTTCTTCAGACCAAAAATTATTTAATTTTTGAATTATATCTTGGAAAAACATGGAATTAAAAAATCTAAAAATTCGATTGAATGGTTCGAAATAGCATAACAAAGCTTCTTTTGGAGGTAATATTAAAAACTTCAAAAACCATATTAATTTCCTTGTAAAATTTTTAAACCGTTATCAGTTAGTAAAAAAATCTAATGGCAATGGTCCGAAAGTATTAGATTCATGTGAATCTTCGTTATACTGGCATGTTAATAAAATTCCTTCACCTAAGCCACCTTCAGATCGAATAAAAACATTCCCAGTTTTTTGATTGGCCTTCAAAAAAACATTCCCATTGGCATGGAGAGAATTTAAATCTGAAAATTTAATTGAAGAATATTTTTTAGAAATCGATCTTAATGCCTTTATAGCCTCGAAATCGGAAGTTGCCATTATTCCTATTGTTAGCCAATCAGAATTTAAAATATTTAATTCAAGCTCTTCTAAAAGTTTTTTCATTTGTCTTTTACTCAATTTAGGAGCAGATTTAAGACTGTTTAAATCAAATAAATTATTTATTTCCACGTAGTAACCCCCTAATCAATTTTAATGAAACCATAAGAATATACAATTTTCATCCAAATGTTCTGCCATTCCATGCCCACATTGTGGCCGGGACATCATTGAAAGAAATATAAATCTTATCAATTGGAATTCCCAGCTTTTCGCATACAAAATCAGCAATTGGCTTTGCCATAACAGAAGGAATCAAAGAACCTATTGAATTAATTTCAAGAAAACAACAAGGTCCTTGATCATCAAAATACATTTCGCAATTATCATCTAACTTTGCCATAACAAATCTTTTTGACTTATTAGTTAAAGATGAAATTAGTATTGATATGTCTTCAAGTAATTTTTTTTTATCATCTACTTTTACTGAAGTCGAAAGATTGATATAAGGCATTTTTATGCAGCTAAATAATCTTTTTGAGATTCAGCTTCCAGATAAACCGTTTTATTAATAGAAACTTTTTTTTTGGAAGATAGATATGCCATATCGTACGAACTTATTCCATTTATATAGGGATTGAAAAGAGCATTCTTAGACCTACTTTTTTTGCTCCTTTTAAATTCAATCATTTTTAATTAAATTGTTAACTATTAATTTAACTTTTTTTGAATAGATGTCTAGTTTTTTCTTAATTTTCTAAATTAATTTTGTACAAATAGATTTCTGAAGCGCAATTCCATTCTTTATTTAGTAAATTTATTTTATATTTAATAATTACTTATTTTGGAAGTTTTAAATAATTATCAAAGACAAAAAATTGATGAGAGTAATGATGAAGACTTTTATTCTGATCCAAAATTTGTCTACCATCTAGATTTAAACTTCAGACAAAATCTATCAGATGTTTATAAAAATGAAATCGAAGATGGTTCTACTATCCTTGATTTAATGTCAAGTTGGGATAGTTACTTACCAGAAGGGAAAAAATACAAAAAGGTTATTGGACATGGATTAAACAGAAAAGAACTCGAAAAAAACAAGGTTTTAGACTCTTTTTGGGTACAAAATTTCAATTCAAATCAAAAACTTCCGCTAGATAACAAAAGTGTTGATTATTGTTTAATGGTGGCAGCATGGCAATATTTACAATACCCAGAGAATTTAACAAAAGAAATAGTGAGAATATTAAGTAATGAGGGCAAGTTTATAATTGCTTTCTCAAATAGAGCATTTTGGCATAAGGCTCCTAACATTTGGACCTCTTCTACTGAAGAAGGGAGAGTCAAATACGTGAGAAAAGTATTAATCTCAAATGGATTTAATGAACCCAAAATTATTCAACAGTTTAATGAAAAACGAGCTCTTAATATTTTTAATTTTTTAAATAAAGACCCATTTTATTGTTTAATTGCGACCAAAGAGAAAATCACTCCTTAAATCGCATCATCAAAGAAATCACAGCACTTATTGTTTATAGCCACGCTTCTAAATTTTTACTAATATTGGATAGTTAAATATAATCATATGGGTTCTAAAAGAGAAAAATATCCTGAGAAATGCCCTTGGGATCTTGGACCTAACCAACATTTAGCCAATGCAGAAAACTGGACTTTAAGATTAGGAGAAGCCAACGTATGCTTCAGCAAAAATAAGCTAGACAATAATTACTTTCATGTAATTAGCAATGAAAATGAAGAGCAAATTTTAGCTTTTAGAGCGAGACTGCTTTATCAAAAATTGCTTGATAAGGGATTCAGGCTGATTGAATAGGAACTAACTATTTCAATAAACATAAATTATCAAAAACAAATTTTTGTGTTTCTTCTTTTTGATTTAGATTCAAGTACTTTATTGTTCTTGAGTTTAAGATCCAATCATCCTCTGGACCTATATTTGTGAATTTATCCTCATACTCTAATTTTTGAGAATTTGTTTTAAGAGTGTTTGGATCAATTTGTTGACTAGAGTATCTTTTACTTAATAAGCCATTTCCTGTATTTAAAAACTCATCAACAAATATTTCTATAATAATCCCGTGAATTTTCCGATAAACCATATTAATACATTCATTTTTAACTCTATATCTATCTCCATGATTTTTGCCTGAAACTTTCATTTCAATTCCACTTTCTGAACTCTTTACGAAATTAAAAATATTTTCCGAATGTATAGAGTTAAAATCTCTTTTTATTCTATGTATAGAAACTTCAAACAATTGAGATGCGATACTTTTTACAATTTTTTCATCTTCAATTTTTTGAATATTTGGTTTAAAGTCTTTACCTAAAGTAAACTCACCTTCATGAATTTCATTATTACTATGAAAAATACATTTACCTTTATAACCATTAAAAGTATTTTTCCAGGTGTACCTATTTTCATAAGCCAAACGGAAAATTTCCTTACAATTAATTTCTCTTGAATTCTTCATTAATTTTCAAAACTCGTGAAAATAAGTATACAAAAAAAAACCTCTCATTTAAGAAAGGTTTTTTAAATTAATTAGTTTTTAATTAGTTTTGAGTAATTTTTGTATTTTCTATATTGTCAAATGCTTGACCGATTTTCTTAAAATCAAATCCCATAGCTCTTAACGCGTGCCAAAGATGACCTTGTAAGAAAAAGAAACCTAAGTAGAAATGGGTATTAGCAAGCCAAGCTCTTGAACTGTACGCTCCTGAACCTAAATCCACTGTATCAGTGAAGTAAGGTGCAAACTCAAATTGAAGCTTTAGTGGTTCTCCATACAAATCCACTGGATATATGGTTGTATTTGAAGCACACCAAAAAGCAGCTACAAAAGCCATATAGGAAACACCAACTACTGAGTATGACAAAATAGCCTCAGCTCCAAGTAATCCTTTACCT
>QCQN01000016.1 GCA_003212175.1 Prochlorococcus sp. AG-449-P16 | reverse complement strand
TTGTTGGTATATTAGTTTGCCAAATAGCCACTGGATACTCATAGTTTCTTTTTATTGGATTTGTTAAACCTCCAAATAAATGTAAAAGAATGATAATCAAAAGTCCGAAAAAAAATGTTTTTTTAAAGCCGAGTTTTCTTCTCCATCTACCGTGACTCAAAAAAATCCAAAATCCAATAAGTATTTGTAATACACATAAACCACTTGCACCAATCCATCTTGCCAAACCAGCAAGATATATATCACCTGGCACAAGACTCTCTCCTAAACCTATCCAAAATAAAGGAGTTTGAGAAAGTATCAATTCACCAATACCCCAAGTCAAAGATAAAAAAAATACTTTTATTGTTAAAGGTAAATTTTTCATTTTAAAAAGATCCTCTTTCCAAAGAATAATTTCAACTAACAATCCCCATAAAAAAACCAATAAACCACCCAAAATAGAACAAAATAATAATATTGAAATGGTGATTATTAAACTTACAAGCCATGAAAAACCTAGCCATGTTAATGGATGAAGATCATAAAGCCAAGAATGACTTATCAAAATAAAGAAAAAACCCCAACAAAAATTTGCTATTTTTCTTTCACTTCCCTTCCATAGAATAAATAATGATATCGGCATAAAAATCAGCCAAAAATGAGTTGCAACAGAAATTCCTCCTAAAATGCCACCTAAACATGGGTAAAAATATTTTTTTAAACTTTTAACTTCAGTTGGGATTAACAATCTAAAATTTCAAATTAAATTTAAAATTACCCATTTATTGTACCTTTATTCTGTAGTATTAGTTCTAGTAACTTTCAAAATCTAGGTGAAAGAAGTCTTTATCAGTTTTGCAGTTTTTGTATTTTGTATTTCATTAACTATTTTTAGTCAATTTAATTCACCTCAAGTTGTTAATGCTGCTGAATCAGAAAATCAATTAGTTCAACAAAAGCCTCTTGCAAAATCATCAAATATTTCAAATAATAATTTATTTGAACTAGACCCATCAGATCCAAATCCTATACTTTTCGCTATGGCAGAAGAAACACCATCAGAAAACAATTCAAGGACTACAGAAAGTGGTCTAATTATTTCGGATATCGTAAATGGGGAAGGAGATGAAGCTAGTACTGGTCAAACTGTTACTGTAAATTATACAGGCACTCTAGAAGACGGAACACAATTTGATACCAGTATCGGAAGAGCTCCATTCAGCTTCCCTTTAGGTGCTGGAAGAGTAATAAAAGGTTGGGACGAAGGTGTGGAAGGCATGAAAGTTGGAGGTAAAAGAAAATTAACAATACCTCCCGAACTTGGATACGGATCAAGAGGCGCAGGAAACGTCATACCTGCTAATGCGACTTTAATATTTGAAGTTGAATTATTAAAAGTCAATTAAATTAAGTAAGAAAAATATCTAGGACTTTTCAATTTAGTTAATCTCCAAGTAATATATATACAACACCAAATATTTGAAATGTTTAGTAAATTCATCAATTCTTTTCTAGATAAAAAAAACCCAATGACAGTCGACGCTCACTGTGATGGTCCTTGCGGTGTTTACGACCCAGCATCTACCAGAGTTGCTGCTGAAGCAGTTTTATCAATGACAAAAAAACTTATTGCATTAGAAGCTCCTTCCAGCACCGATTCGGCAGAGTGGGCTGCATACAGCAATACATTTTCTAGATATGTTGCAGTTAAAGAAGAGCAAGCAAAAGAAACAAAGAAAGAAATTCTAATTTTGTGGACAGATTACTTTAAACCAGTTCACTTAGAAACTTATCCAGACTTACATGCAACCATTTGGAAGGCAGCCAAATTATGCAGTGCATGCAAAGTCAATATTGATATAGCTCAAGCTGAGGAACTAATGAGTTATGTCGAAAAGATTCATAATATTTTCTGGGCTTCAAAAGGAAGATCAGACGCTTTTGTGAAAGCTAGTTAATTAAGAATTATTTTCAAAAGTTTTTTTGATTTTATTTTATTTCTTTTAGGTTTAAGAAAAACTGCCATTATTAGTGGTGAATCGATGTTACCTTACCTAAAAGAAGGGGATATTGTATTTTTTAAAAAATACAAAAAGAATAAATCAATACTAAAAAATCGACAAATAGTTATTTTTAATCATCCACTAAAAAATAAGAACCTTATAAAAAGGATAAATTCAGTAAATCAAAATAATATTGAGGTTCTTGGCGACAATATTGAATTTAGCGAAGATAGTAATAAATTTGGATTAATCAATAACGAAAAAATAATTGGGATTGTCACCTCTAAATTAATGTTTCCTAAATTAAAAAATTTTTTAATTCAAAAAAACAGAAGCACTTCTTTGAATCCAAAATAATCCCAAAGAAAAAGAAAGCCCTCCTGCTAAAGCTATTAATCTTTTGATAAATTTTTGACTTGCTTTAAAGGTGGTAAAAGATATTAAACAAGCAAAAAGATTCATACTTATTAGTGAACCAATCAAATATGAAATCAAATATAAGTAAGCGCTTGTTAAAGGGAGTGCTAAAGCAGGAAGAACCGCAAGAAAATGTGAACCTCCAGCTATACCGTGTAGCAAACCTAAACCTGTCAAAGCATGTGAGTGCTTATTATTATTTTTTTGTTCCTTAACATGAAAGTGAAAGTGACGATGGGCAACTCCATTCTCATGCTTATGGGAATGCGAGTGGATACTTAATTGAAAAGAATTTTTTATAGCAAATACTCCAACAATTAGAAGAGAAATTCCAACTAGTAATTCAGCAATATCAGAAAATTTGTTTAATGGCGTAATATCCTTAATAAAAATCGCTAGGAAAGCTAACAAGAGGACACCTGAAGAGTGTCCTAAGCCCCATGAAAAACTATTTTTAAGAGCTTTTTGAGGATTACTAATCGCTGCTGGTGCCATCGCAATTAGATGATCAGCACCACTAACAACATGCACAAATCCCGCCAATATGCCTGTTATAATTACAGCTTGCATATATATTCAGTACAACTCAGTTTATTCAATTTTATAGCACGATTTGAAGTCAAAATTAAATTGAGTTAAATAATTTCTTGAAAGATTGTTCAATATTAGTTTCTCTCATAAAAGTTTCACCAATTAATACTCCCTTGATTCCAATAGATCTAAGCGATTCTAAATCTTCAGCACAATTAATTCCGGATTCACTTATGGGAGTAATATTTTGTTTTAAAAATATATCTGCATATGTATGCATCAATTCTATTGATGTTTTTAAATCCGTTTTAAAAGTCTTTAAGTCCCTATTATTTATTCCAATCAAATTAAAAGATTTTAACTTTAGTATCCTTTCTAATTCATTAGAGTTATGTACTTCAACAAGAACACTCATCTTTAGAGTATCAGCTATTTTCTTTAAATAAATTAAATCGTCATCACTTAAAATCGCAGTGATTAATAATATTGCATCAGCACCAGATACCCTTGCTTTATAAATCTGATAAGCAGAAATAATAAAATCTTTGCAGAGTAGAGGGAGATTAGTAGATTTTCTTACAGTTTCAAGTATTTCATAACTACCTTGAAAAAACCTTTTATCCGTAAGTACTGAGATACATGATGCGCCTAATCCTTCATAACAAATTGCTATGTCTTCAGGTTTAAAATCTTTTCTAATAACGCCTTTACTCGGACTAGCTTTTTTTATTTCAGCAATTACTCCTGGTTTTATTTTTGACTCCAAGATATTTTTATAAAAATCTTTGGGAGCAGGAAGGCTTTCAATCTTTTTGATAAGTTCTTCTAAAGAGACTATTTTTTTAAAATTCTTAATTTCAATGTCCTTATGC
Source organism: Prochlorococcus sp. AG-449-P16 (assembly GCA_003212175.1). Taxonomy (GTDB): domain Bacteria; phylum Cyanobacteriota; class Cyanobacteriia; order PCC-6307; family Cyanobiaceae; genus Prochlorococcus_A. The sequence goes on along the minus strand of QCQN01000016.1, from coordinate 17,172 downwards.
CATACAATTTCTTCCAGAATATTTTTTGCTTGTGCTTCTCTATGAGGAACAGCATATTCTAAATTTTCTACCCTTACTGTTGGATTTGGTGGCCTGCGTCTTATCTCCATTAATTTTAGATATTATTTTATTTGAGAGGCCGCTTGTTTATATGCAACCTCAACTACTTCACTTAAAGTGGGATGAGTATGAACTTCTTTAGATAATTTAATTACATCTTGGCTCCTTGAAATAGCGTTCGAAATTTCTTGAATTAAATCAGCTGCGTGTAACCCAAAAATATGAGCACCTAATACTTTCCCATTATCTTTATTAAAAATCAACTTTAGCAATCCATCACTCTCCAATTCAGCCAATGCTTTTGAATTAGCCTTAAAGAAACTTTTGACAACTCCCAAACTAAAATTTTCTTTTGCAGATATCTCTTTAGCTTCAGCCTCAGAGAGACCAACTGAACTTATCTCAGGGTGCGTAAAGGTTGCTGCAGGGATACTTTTATAGTTAATTTCGACATTACCACCGCAAATATTATCAACAGCAATAGTACCCTGCGCTGCAGCTGTATGGGCAAGCATTAGTTTGCCTGTTACATCTCCAACAGCCCAAATATTAGGTATTATTTCATCACCATTCTTAACTCTCATTTGATCATCTATTGGAATGAAACCTTTTACTGTTTCAATGCCAACCGACTCTAGATTTAAGTTATTACTATTAGGACTTCTACCAGTTGCAACTAGTACAGCGTCAACTTCTAAAGTTTCTACAACTTCTTTAGATTTTGCATCTGTCAATTCTATTTTTACAGGACATCCAGGTGTTATTTTTGTGGCAAAGACATTTGATTTTGTATCTATATCTCTTGATTGAATAAGATTTTTCTTTGCAATTTTTGTTATGTCTGGATCAAATGTTGGCATAATATTTTCCAAAGCCTCAATCATGGTAACTTCACAACCTAGTGCGGTATAAACATCAGCAAATTCCAACCCTATATATCCACTTCCAATAATAGCTATCCATCTCGGAAGCCACTCAAGTTTAACCGCATCATCACTGGTAAATACAGTCCTATTATCTAAAGTTATTCCTCGAGGCACAAAAGGAGAAGAACCAGTTGCTATAACAATATTCTTACATGTCAAGATTTTATCAATTCCGTTTTTATCTCTTACACCTACTTTTTGATTTCCTTCAATTCTGCCGCTGCCCAAAATAATTTCAACTCCACTCCTTTTGAGAGTTTTTGTTAAATTTTCTCTAACATTTAAAACTAAATTATTTGCATGATCTGCAATTTTTGATCTCTCAAACCTTACTGGTGAAGCATGAATGCCAAATTTAGATAAATGTTCATGATCAGCTATTTCTCTGACTTTTCCACTTGCAGCCAAAAGAGCTTTAGAGGGGACACAACCCTTGTTAACGCATGTACCTCCCATATCAGAAGATTCTACTATTGCAACTTTTAGTCCCTTGACAGCAGCATGTTTAGCGGCATCAAAACCTCCATAACCTGCTCCTATTACGATTAAATCAAAATCAAAATTTGAATCAGTCACTTTTTATCTATGGTATTAGATGTGTATGCGACTCTTTTTCGTTCTAGTAATAATGGAACTGCAACGCAAGCCACATTCAATGATTCTACAAGCTCGCTATGCGGAATTGTAATTGTTTCATTAAAAGCTTCTTTAATTTTTTTATGAATACCTCTCCCCTCATTACCCAAAATCAAGATCGTAGACTTGGTCCAATCAATTTCCCAGTAGGGTTTTAAAGGTTTTTTTAAGCTTTTATTATGACTAGTAGTAGAAAAAATCTTAAATCCTACTTTTGATAATTCAGTTAAAGACTTTAATAAATCATTTATTATTTCCTCTTCATTTCCCTCAAATCTTTGAAATGGGAGGTGAAAGACCGCACCACATGATGCTCTTAATACCTTTTGGCTTAATGGGTTCGCACCTCCAACTAAAAAAATCGCGTCAACACCGGCAGCTAGAGCAGTTCTAAAAAGATTACCCATATTGCCAGGATCTTGAATCCTATCGAGAACAAGAACAAAATCGTCTTTACTATTAAATTGATAATTAGGTATCGAGGAGATTTCCACTAAGGCTGCAATGCCATCTGGTTTAACTGTTGAAATAGCAGAAGCTAAAACATCTTCTGAGACTATGGTTAATAAAAATTGATCTAATTGTTTGCTAAGATTTTGGTTCTTTTTTAGCCATTTTTCAGTAACTAAAATTTTGGAGGGAGAACTTCCAGACTTCAACAATTCTTCAATAAGATGAGTACCCTCTATGCAAAAAAATTCTTCATCTTTGCGAGAAGATCCTTTTTTAAATGATCTAAATCTTTTAACTAGATTATTGTTTTTACTAGTTATTTTTAAAAAATTATTTTCTATGGGTAATTTAAAAATTTTGTTATCGTATATATTGTAGTTCTATACAAGTTATGATCAATAATTTTTAAAATTTAATTTGATAAAATCGAATAATACATTTTTACTTTTAATTAATATTCAAGACGTTACATAGGGTGGACTTAATAATGTTCATTTGTCATTATTAATCTAATAAATTAAGTCTTAATGATTTGCGTAAGCAAAAAAAAGTCATATCTTAAATCGCAAAATTTAAAGATTTTTGGCCAAGGCAAATTAAATGGAAAAGTTGAAATAAGCGGCGCGAAGAATTCGGCCTTAGTTTTGTTGGCTGCCTCATTACTTACTAATGAAAAAATAATTCTTCAGAATGTTCCTCGTCTCACTGATATTGAAAAAATGGGTAATATCCTTAAGAATTTAGGAGTTAATTTAGTAGATAAAAACAATAAATTAGAGATAGATTCACAAAATATTTCTATTAAAGAACTTCCATATGAACTTGTTAATGGACTAAGAGCTAGTTTTTTTTGTATTGGTCCATTGTTGAGTAAATTTGGAGAGGCTAAAGTCCCTTTACCTGGAGGATGCAATATTGGTTTAAGACCAATAGATGAGCATATTAATGGGCTTAAAGCATTAGGAGCGGAAATTATTATTGAAGAAGGAATTGTCAAAGCAAAAATTAAAGGAGAGAGAAGTAGGCTAATAGGTACTCATATCAAATTAAAGTGTCCAAGCGTAGGAGCAACTGAAACTTTAATAATGGCAGCATCATTAGCAGAAGGAAGAACTACTATTGAGAATGCAGCAAGAGAACCTGAGGTTCAGGATTTATGTCAAATGCTTAATAAAATGGGAGCGAAAATTTATGATTCTGGTAAAGAAAAAATAATTATTGATGGTGTTAATAAAATTGGTGGTTGTATTCATAAAGTGATACCAGATAGAATAGAAGCTGGAACTTTTCTAATAGCTGCTGCTGCAACTTCCTCTTCAATAACAATTTCTCCCGTGATTCCTAATCATCTTGAAGCTGTTACGAATAAGCTTCAAAAGAGTGGGAGTAAAATTACCATTAAAGGTAATTCAATCACAATCAACCCTAAAGAGCTTAAGGCAGTAAGTATAAATACTGCTCCTTTCCCAGGTTTCCCAACTGATTTGCAGGCACCATTTACAGCTCTAATGACAATAGCCAAAGGTGAATCAAAAATAACTGAAACAATTTTTGAAAACAGGATGAATCATGTTCCTTTACTTAATGAAATGGGTGCCAATATAAAATTAAATAAAAACGTAGCCACTATCAAAGGTGTTAAGACAATTGAGGGTATGGATTTAGTTGCCTCCGATTTGAGGTCTTCAGCTGCATTAATAATTGCAGGAATTATAGCTAAAGGTAGTAGTAGAATTTATGGTTTAGAGCATCTAGATAGAGGTTATGAAAATTTCGAATCAAAATTGAAGATACTAGGTATAAAAATAGCTAGAGAATTTAATAAAAAAAGTTTTACCGAGAAAAAATATAAAATTAATTCAGATCCTGATGATATTCCTAAACGCAGAGCTGCTTAAAACAAATAATTTCAAAATTAATAAAATCAAACATAAGCGATATTTATTAGTGAAACGAAACCCAAAAGTAATAGAAACAACACTAAGAAGCGATTAGACCAAATTTTATTTAAGCCACTGTATTTAAATTGGTTCATGCCCATGTGCCACTATTTGATCCAAACGCTGTCAATATTGTTACCACAACAAAAAGGTAGGGAACGAATTTAAAGGATAATTTTTTAGCTTGAGATTTCGACATAGTTTTTTCTTTTAAATATAACATAATATTACTAATTATGAAGTTAATTCTTCAATAAGAAGGGATTTTGAAAATTAAATGATACAAAAACGTAACATAAATGTTTATTTTTTTATTTTAACTTATTTCTTGTCAGCAAATCCAATTAGGAAGGCTCTAGTTAAAAAAAAAGAATTTAACTAATACCAAGCTTTTTCTTGATCGCTCTTCTTTTGCCACCAAACGGATAGTCAATAAAATGATTTTTGTTATAATAAAAAAGTTATTTATTTTTCAAAAGCCTTGGGAGCGTGGTGGAATTGGTAGACGCACCGCACTCAAAATGCGGCACCTTCGGGTATGTCGGTTCAAGTCCGACCGCTCCCACTTTGATGGATACTTATAGTCGATTTGATATATCTTTCAAAAAAGGAAAAGGTTGTTGGCTATGGGACAAAACGGGTAAAAAGTATCTTGATGCAGTCGCTGGTATAGCGACTTGTAGTCTTGGTCATAGCGATAGAGTTCTAAGAAGAAAGCTATCAACTCAACTAAAAAAGATTCAACACATTTCAAATCTCTATAACATTGAAGAACAAGAACAATTAAGCAGAGCTTTAACGAATATGAGTTGTGCTGAAAGCGTCTTTTTCTGTAACAGTGGGGCGGAAGCAAATGAATCAGCAATTAAATTAATTAGAAAATATGGCAATACAAAAAATAAAGGTAAAGAATCAATTATTCTTGCAGCAGAATCCAGTTTTCATGGCAGAACCCTCGCAGCCTTGAGTGCTACTGGTCAGCCCAAATACCAAGAAGGTTTCGAACCAATGATTAAAGGGTTCAAATTTTTTAAATTTAACAATTTTGATTCGGCAAAAAAATTATTTGAAGAGTGTGAAAATAATGATCAAAAAATATCTGGCGTTTTAGTTGAACCAGTACAAGGAGAAGGCGGAGTAATTCCAGGAAGTAAAATATTCTTTAGGGGTCTAAGAGAAATATGTAATAAATATGATTCTCTTCTAATTTTTGATGAGGTCCAAAGTGGGGTAGGTAGGACTGGAAAAATGTGGGGTTATGAACATTTAGGAATTGAACCTGATGGATTCACCCTTGCTAAAGGATTAGGAGGAGGTCATGCAATTGGAGCATTATTGGTAAAAGAAAAAGCTAACATTTTTTCACCCGGAGATCATGCAAGCACTTTTGGAGGGAACCCATTCGCCTGTAGGGCGGCTTTAACTGTATTAGAAGAAATAAATAGAAGAAATCTTATAAATAATGTTTATCTAAGAGGGGAACAATTAAGCATTGGGTTTGAAGAATTATCAAAAAAATTTCCAAATATTATTAGCGGGAAAAGAGGTTTAGGTTTAATACAAGGTCTTGTTATAAATGATGACTATTCTGATGCAAAAAAAATCACATTTAAAGCTTTTGATAAAGGATTACTGGTAGTACCTGCCGGAGGGAACGTTGTGAGGATTGTCCCACCATTAACTATATCTCGTAGAGAAATTAATATTCTTTTAGATAAGCTGAATTCAATTTTTGAAGATTTGTAGCACTTTAAATTTTGAAAAATGCCAATTTAAAAATTTTTGAATTATTTTCACCTAAATATGAAAGGGGAAATATCAAGTTAGGTTTATCAAGAGTTAAAAAAGCACTTAAGAAACTTGGTAATCCTTGCAGTAATATCCCTGCAATACAAATTATTGGTACCAATGGGAAAGGATCAATCGCAGCATATTTAGAAAGTATACTTTTTGAATCCAAAAAGAATTTTGGAGTAACTACATCTCCTCATCTTTTTGATATTTGTGAGAGGATTAGAGTTAATAAAAAAAATATTAAAAAAACTGATTTTGAAGAAACTTTTAGATTAATAGAAAAAAAATGTTCAATCTATAAATTGACTCCTTTTGAAAAAATTATTTGCTGCGCACTGAATTTTTTTGATAGTGAAAAAGTTGAATTGATTATTCTTGAAGCTGGCTTAGGGGGAAGATTAGACGCAACAACAGCCCATAATTTAAGACCAATAATTGCTATTGGAAACATTGGCATAGACCATAAAGAATTTCTTGGAGATACGATTGAAAAAATTGCTATGGAAAAATTAGCAGTTATTGAAAAAAACTCAATCGTTATCTCATGTAACCAAGACAGTCAAGTTGAAAAGTTAATAAACAAAAAAGTTGAGGAGGTTGGAGCAGAAATTATTTGGAAAGATTCAATTTCAAACAGCTATGAGCTTGGATTAAAAGGAATTTTCCAAAAGCAAAATGCCTCAGTCGCCCTTGGAGCAATTGAAGCTCTTAATCAGTTAGGATTTAATATCAAAGAAAAATATATATCCGAAGGTCTTAAAAAAACAACTTGGAATGGAAGGTTGGAAATAGTAAATTATTTAGACAAAAAAATTCTTGTAGATTGTGCTCATAATTATCCTGCTGCAAAAGCTCTCTCTAATGAGCGAAGCAATTGGGATAATGAAGAAGAGGGAATTTATTGGATTTTAGGGGTCCAAAGACAAAAAGATATATATGCAATATTAAAAACACTTCTTCAGAAAAATGATCATTTATTACTTGTGCCAGTTCCAAACCAACCCAGTTGGCAATTAAAAGATCTCTCTCAGATTAAAGAAATTGACTTTCAAAACTTAATTGAGTTTGAGAAATTTGAATTTGCTATTGAGTATTTATTTTCCCTTAAAAAATGGCCACTTAATCATCCTGTGTTAACAGGTTCTATTTTTTTAGTAGCTGAATTTATACAATTTCTAAATAAACAGAAAAATTAAATAATAAATTTTTCCTTTATTGCCCAACCCTCTAATTTACCAGGATTTAATAGCCCTTTAGGATCAAATTTTAGCTTCGCTTTTACTTGATCAGCGTCCACGACTCCAAGTCCCCCTCCTTCGACGGTTAAAACATGGGGATTAAAAATAAACGCACCAAGTTTCTTACAATCATCCATTATTTCATTTAATTCTTCTTCCCCATTCCATTTTAATACTGGCAAAGCAGCTAATCGCGGTGATCCTTGCTGGGAAACTGCCTCTAAATGCCAGAGAACTTTTTTACCCCATTTTTTTCTTAAATGATTAATTAACTCTAATTCACTATTAAGTGGCAAAAGCATCTGTAAATATGTCCAGTTTTTATCCCTAGACCTCATGTGGAGAGTTGTATGGTTCCATACAACTTCAGAAATTCCATTAACGAGTTTTTCTTCTTCCCCTAGGAGGGTAGATTCAACTTTAAATTTTTTACAAATCAACTCTATTGTTTTTATTCCTCCAAAAGTAGATTGGATTAATATCTTGTGACTTCTAGATTTACTTTTAAACCATGTTGGCATTTGATTTACAATTTCTTCTTCAAGAATTGCTCCAAGTTTCAGATCAACCGCAGCGCTTGTAAGAGTTTTTAATATTTCTATTGTCTTTTCAAATTCAAAACAATCAATGATCATTGAATGCCACTTACGTTTGATATCAGTAGCAAGCAATAAAGAAGTAATTATTCCATTAGTGCCATAAGCATGATTTAAAGGTTCGGATTCTTCAGCATCAAATTTTAATAATACAGGTTTTTCATTCATCGTAATTACCTCTAAACCTAAAAGATTTCCTGGATCTCTTAAAAATCCCCACCTTATTGACCCAATACCTCCCGATCCGCCTGCAATAAAGCCTCCAATTGTGGCGGTTTTCCAAGTACTAGGAAGCAACCTCAATTCCCTCCCATATTTCTCTAATTGTTTATTCAAATCTCCCATTACACATCCTGACTGTACTTTCACAAAACCTGTATCATGATCAAATTCTTCTAACTTATTAAAATGACTCATATGCATTACAACACCTTTAAACAAAGGGACCGCTTGTCCATAATTACCTGTACCAGAACCCCTTAAAGTAAGAGGAATAGAAAATTCCCAACAAATTTCTGCTACTCTCTTAACGGCTTTATTGTTCCTTGGTCTTACCACCAAGTCAGCAATACATCCTTCTAATTTTTCAGTAAGGATTGGAGAGTAGTTATAAAAATCTTTGGAAAGTCTTTTTATATCAGATTGGCTTTCAATAATCTCTAAGTTTTTGACTGCCCTTAATTTGTTAATGAATTGAAGATTATTTGATGTCATCAATAAAGTTTTTATGTTTTGTTTATAAATTAATCGATTAGCAATGTAAATGGCCTTTTATAAATACTTTTCTTTTCAAGGTGCTTGAAAAAACATCTGCCCATCTTTTTGCATCTAAAATTACGAAGTCAGCAGGACAACCCTTTTCAATTAAACCATCCCATTTTAAGTTTAATAATCTGCTTGGAGCTAAAAAAATAGAAGATAGAGTCATCCTCTCCCAGGGATTTAGTTGAAGCATAGGTATTGAGCAAGACATCATGTAAAAGGGATCAAAATTACCAAATGGATACCAAGGATCTTGAACATTATCACTGCCTATAGATACATCCACATGCGATTTTTGTAATTGCTTTATTGGGGCAACTGGTCTTTTTAAAGATGTAGATTTCTTTTTTCGATTCAACAGCCAAAAATTAGTCAACGGTAAGGCAACAACCTTAATATTTTTTTCTGCCATTTTTTTTCCTATATGCGCAATCTCACTTTCTTTTAGAGCAATAAGACTACTCAAATGACTACAGGTAATAGGAATACTGATTTTTAATTTGTCAATTGTCTTTAATAAAACATTAATTCCTGCACCAGGCTGAATGCTTGATTCATCTATGTGCAAATCAATCTCTAACTTATGTTTACTTGCGAGAAGAAGCATCTTTGAGAGAAATTTACTCGTCTCTTTTTTATTAAAAGGTGGAACAACAACCCCTCCTAAAATACCCCCATAAAAAGATAATATTTTTGCCAAGTCTTCTCCATTTGAGGTATCCCAGAATTCCAACGGAGCCAAAGCCACGAATTGTAATGTCAACTTAGATGAATATTTTTTTTGTAATTTGAAAAGCTCAATCCAAACGTCAAACGATTGACTCTGATAGGTATCAATATGACTTCTAATTGCTCGGTATCCATTTTTTATAGCAAGTATTAACGATTTCTCAACTCTCTTTATTACTTTTTCTGTAGTTCTAGTTTTATGTTCTTCAAGATTTACTGATAATGCACCTTCATAATTTGATTCTAAATTAGGAAAATCCCCCCAAGTAAAAGATTTATCAAAATGCGAATGCGTTTCGACAAATCTTGGGAAAAGAATATTTTTTGGTTTTTTATTTTTTAAAGGCTTTAATTCAGAAACAAATCCATTCTCCCAGGTTATGGAAATTGAACATAAATCCTCCTCATCAATAATGAGGTTATCAAAATCTTCTATTAAACAAAGGCTTCTGGGTATAAGAACCTCAGCCGTGCCGGAATTACTCAAATTTAATTTTTCTTTTATTTTAAAACATAAGAAAACTTTACTGAATATAAAAATAATTCAAATTTCGCATAAAGATAAAATAACTATGAAAAATTGCCCTTGAGTTGTTAAATTTATAAATGTAAGGCGGGCGTCGCCAAGTGGTTAAGGCAGCGGCTTGTGGCGCCGCTATTCGGGGGTTCGAATCCCCTCGCTCGCCCTCAAAAAATTGCAGCAAAATTATTTAACTTGTAATTTTGAATTAAAGAATCGCAAAAATTTTTAGCAAAGTGCTAACAAAAACAAAACAAGAAGAAAAAAAATTTCAAAATAATTCCACTACTGGCAGTTATTGGATAACCACATTTGGATGCCAAATGAACAAAGCCGATTCTGAGAGAATGGCTGGAACATTAGAGAAAATGGGATACACCAAAGCAGTTGATGAACTAAATGCCGATTTGGTTTTATACAATACTTGTACAATTAGAGATAACGCAGAACAAAAAGTTTATAGTTTTCTGGGAAGACAAGCAAAAAGAAAACATAAAACACCTAAATTAAAACTTGTTGTAGCAGGTTGCCTTGCTCAGCAAGAGGGAGAATCCTTACTCAGAAGAGTTCCAGAACTTGATCTAGTGATGGGGCCTCAACACGTAAATAATCTTGAGAACCTTTTGGGGAAAGTTGATTTAGGAAATCAAGTTGCTGCTACGGAAGAAAGCTTTATTTCTGAAGACATCACAAGTGCGAGAAGAGAAAGCTCCATTTGTGGTTGGGTCAACATTATATATGGATGTAATGAAAGATGTTCTTATTGTGTGGTTCCCTCTGTAAGAGGCAAAGAGCAATCAAGATATCCAAATGCGATAAAAAGTGAGATACAAAAATTAGCAGGTGATAATTTTAAAGAAATTACTCTTTTGGGGCAAAATATTGATGCTTATGGAAGAGATCTTCCAGGAACTACAAAAGATGGCAGAAAAGAAAACACCCTAACCGATCTTTTATATTACATTCATGATGTTGAAGGGATACGTAGAATAAGATTTGCAACCAGTCATCCAAGATATTTTTCAAAAAGATTGATTAAAGCCTGTTACGAACTTGATAAAGTCTGTGAACATTTCCATATTCCATTTCAAAGTGGAAATGATGAAATCTTAAAGAAGATGTCTAGGGGATACACAATCAAAAAGTATAAAAATATCATTGAGAATATAAGATCGTTAATGCCAAATGCATCAATCACTGCCGACGCAATAGTTGCTTTCCCAGGAGAAACAGAAAAACAATATCAAGATACATTAGGGCTAATATCAGATATTGGCTTTGATCAAGTAAATACAGCAGCATACTCTCCAAGACCAAATACGCCCGCGGCAGTTTGGACTAATCAAATACCTGAAGAAGTAAAAAAAGCTAGATTGCTAGAAATTAATGCTTTGGTTGAGAAAACTGCTAGAAGTAGAAATCAAAGATACATTAATACTATTGAAAGTGTTTTAATTGAGGGTTTAAATCCAAAAAATTCCTCACAAATTATGGGTAGAACCAGGACAAATAGATTAACTTTCGTAGAGATTCCCAAAAATATTAAATTTAATTTTACATTGGGAAATGAGATAAATGCCAGAATAACGCAGGCAAGATCATTTTCTTTAACAGGAGAATTTTGCACATAACATTTTTCTAAATGATTGGGAAAAAGAAAAAATGTATTGGGTTAATATTTGGTGGTTCTTCCAATGAACATGAAGTATCAATATCATCTGCCAAGACAGTTTTTCAGGCCTTTAATTCAAAAATAAACAGTCAACTCTTTACAGTTAAAGCCTTTTACATAGACAAATATGGAAATTGGCTTGATAGTGATCTCTCCATAAAGATACTAATTGGTGAAATTGAAAGCGATAATAGGAAAAAATGCACAATTTTTAATCAAGAAAAAATTAACTTCCTTGAAGGAATTGAATTTCAGAATGTTGATATTTGGTTTCCTCTTTTGCATGGATTCAATGGAGAAGATGGCTCAATACATGGACTACTTAAATTCACTAAAAAACCTTTAGTAGGATCAGGTATTCTAGGCTCTGCCCTTGGAATGGATAAAATATTAATGAAAACAATTTTCTCATATCTTAAAATTCCACAAGTCAATTACCTAGTTCTTCAAAATCAAGACCTTAACGATAAAGAAGTAAAAAATAAGTTAATTCTTGAGATTATTAAAAAATTTAAATTTCCTGTTTTTATTAAACCCTCCAACTCTGGCTCATCTCTTGGAATTTCTAAAGTTGTAGAGGAATCAGAACTATTATCAGCATTAGAAAAGGCTTGGGAAATAGATCAAAGAATTTTAGTGGAGGAAGGGTTAGAGGTAAGAGAGATTGAATGCGGAATAATTGGAAATTCAAAACTATTAACCTCTGAGATTGGTGAAGTAAAATACCAAACTGAATGGTATGACTACGATTCAAAATATAATCTAAATAATAAGATAATCATACCCGCAGAAATAGACTCTAAAATCTCCAAACAAATAAAAGAAATTGCTATTCAAAGTTGTAGAGCATTAAATATTTTTGGTTTTGCGAGGGTAGATTTCTTTTTAGAAAAATCTTCAAACAAAATTTTATTAAATGAAATAAATACAATTCCCGGTTTTACAAGTAATAGTATGTTTCCTATGCTCTGGAGAGCTTCAGGTTTAAATATTGAGCAACTTGTAGCTAAACTGGTAAATATATCACTAGATTTATAATTCAAATCAAATGTTGCATGGACTTCTTTGGTTACCATTACTTCTAATCTTCGTTTTATTAACCGCTCTTGGATGGCTAGAAAGAAGAAGGCAAAACCTTTTTAGAAATTGGGCAGAGGGCTCTGAACTTTGCAAGTTAGATAGTTCTGGTGCGGCTTCCTTAAAAGATGGTGAATTAAGATGGAGTGCCTTTGAAGCTGGAAAATTTGAAGAAAAAGATAGTTTTATAATAAAAAAACTTGAATTGGTAGAATTAATGGCTTTAACTTCTGGAGAAGCACCATTAACAAATGAATCACAAGGGAAATGTAGGCTTAGACTTGTAGGCGATGGCAAAGAGATGGATGTTCCTTTTTCAGATACTGAAAGAGCAAGAGAATGGATGGATCAACTAATGAAAAAAGCAAGATGTGACCTGTGATAATTAAAAAAAAATCCAAGAATAAAGTTTCTTTTTTTTTAGTTATATCCTTATTTCTTACATCCTCACTTACACTTAAAACTTTTAAAAAAGTGAATCTTGATGATGTAAAAATAGAGGGGAGCAAAATATTTTCAAAAAATGATATACTTTCAAACTCATCGCTAAAATTTCCAATCTCCCTAATATTTATCAAAACTAAATTAACTGAAAAAGAATTAAAAAAAAATTTATCACTCAAAAAGGTTAAAGTTATGAGACAGATTTTCCCTTTTGGTTTAAAAGTTTTCATAAAAACAAGAACTCCCATCGCTTACGGAGAAATTATTGATAAAGGAGAAAAGATCTCTGGCTACATAGATGAAGATGGTTATTTTATAGATAAAAAATATGCTGATACAAAAAATTTAAAACAATTATCAATTAAAGTTTCTGGATGGAAAGAAAATTCCAAAAAGGTATTAACAAAAATTTTCGATTCCCAAAAATATTATCAAATTAGATATAGATCTATAACTATCGCTCAAAATGGATTCTTAACCTTAGAGGAGGAGAGTCTAAAAAAAATATTTTTAGGGTTGAATCCCGAATTAATTGAAATGCAATTAGAGATGATTGTACACATTAAAAATCAACTAGAAGGCAAAGAAATTTTTCAATATATAAAAAATATAGATCTTACTGACCCAACGAATCCAAAAATAAAAGTGTTCAAACCCTAATATTTAGAAACATATTAAAAATAAATATTTTAGATCATTAGAGTAATTGTAGGGCTTTTGCATATTTACTCAACTTTCTAAGACATTAATTTTTTTATGATTTTCATCACTAAAATCATACATATGATCTTAGTGAGTTCATAATGCACCCAATACTAGTATTTGATTTTATTTAGAGATGAGCTTCGGAAACAATCCAAACTTTGATCAATCGAAAGACATTCTTCCAAGTCAGAGTGCCAAAATTGAAGTAATTGGTGTTGGTGGTGGTGGAAGTAATGCTGTAAACAGAATGATCGATAGTGACCTTGAAGGAGTTTCTTTCAGAGTTTTAAACACTGATGCTCAAGCATTATTGCAGTCCTCTGCCGAACGAAGGGTTCAATTAGGCCAAAATTTAACCAGAGGCCTTGGAGCAGGAGGGAATCCTAGCATTGGTCAAAAGGCTGCAGAAGAATCTAGAGATGATCTTCAACAAGCTCTAGAGGGATCTGATTTAGTTTTCATAGCAGCAGGAATGGGTGGAGGTACTGGCACAGGAGCAGCACCAGTTGTAGCTGAGGTTGCCAAGCAAAGTGGTGCCCTAACTGTCGGAATAGTAACTAAGCCTTTTTCTTTTGAAGGTAAAAGAAGAATGCGCCAGGCCGAAGAAGGAATTGCGAGACTAGCGGAAAATGTTGATACATTAATTGTTATTCCAAATGATCGTTTAAAAGAAGTTTCTGCAGGTGCCTCTATTCAAGAAGCATTTAGAAATGCTGATGATGTATTAAGAATGGGAGTTAAAGGTATAAGTGAAGTAATTACCCGTCCAGGCGAGGTAAATCTTGACTTTGCTGACGTAAGATCAGTTATGACCGAGGCCGGTACAGCTCTTCTCGGTGTGGGTTTTGGATCTGGTCGATCGAGAGCCCTAGAAGCTGCCCAAGCTGCGATAAATAGTCCATTACTTGAAGCGGGAAGGATTGATGGAGCGAAAGGCTGCCTTGTTAATATTACTGGAGGAAGAGATTTAACTCTTGACGATGTGAACTCAGTTGGAGAAGTTATAAGTGATGTCGTAGATCAGGATGCAAACATAATTGTTGGTCAAGCTATTGATGAATCCATGGAAGGTGAAGTTCAAGTTACTGTTATTGCTACAGGTTTTGAAACTAACCAACCTTTAAAGCAACAAAGAATAAAAAACAGGTTATCAAATCAACCTTTTTATAGTCTTTCTGATAGTAAAGAAACAGGGACCAATATTCCTGAATTTTTAAGATTAAGGCAGAACAAAAAGGATATATAATAGCTTTAAAATTAAGTGACTCGGTTATCTCGCCTGCCTCAAGCATCCCTTATGGCTGCTACCTTCCGGTCCTGACCAGGTATAGGCGTTAAAACCGCGAAAGGCCGAGTCTAAAATATACTAGCAATTATTGATAAAAAAAGATACCTAAATCCAATGCTCCCATCTGAACTTGTTAAATATAAAAAAAATTCTAAAAAGATAATTGCATTAACAGCGTGGGACTCTATCTCTGGTTCCATCGCCGAAGAATCAGGAGCAGATATTGTTTTAGTGGGAGATTCCTTGGCGATGGTATGTCTTGGATACAAATCTACATTACCAGTCACATTAGAAAATATGATATATCACACAAACGCGGTTTCAAGAGGTTTCAAAAAAAGTATAAATGAACATCCTCTACTTATTTGTGATATGCCTTTTCTCACTTATCAGTGTGGAGAAGACAAGGCTGTTGAGTATGCAGGTAAGGTCATTAAAAACACTTATGCAAAAGCTGTAAAGATAGAGGGCGCTGAACCAGAGGTACAGGACGTAATTTCAAGGTTAATAAGGATGGGAATTCCAGTAATGGGGCATTTAGGCCTTACTCCTCAAAATTATTTAAATCTTGGTTTAAAAAAACAAGGAGAAGATATTGAAAATAAAGAAAAAATCAAAAGACAGGCTTTGACTTTAGAAAAATTAGGATGTTTCTCTATAGTTTTGGAACACATTCCTGATTTATTGGCAAAGGAGATTCAAGAAAATCTGGAAATACCCACTATAGGTATTGGTGCCGGCAATTTTTGTGACGGTCAAGTGAGAGTTACTGCTGATTTGTTAGGCCTTAGCGAAAAACAGCCTCCATTTTGTAGTCCCATTATTAGTGGAAAAAAAAACTTTATTGAAATACTGAAACAATGGGTAGAATCAGAAAAATCCAACTAATCGCATTCATATTGACGTAAAGTCTAATTAGCTAAGAGCATAATATTTGTCAAAATTTCTTGGATATGCAGTATTGCATGAGTGGTTCATCTTTTTCGATTACTGATATTTAAAAATAAGTTTGTGTAATTTGCAATAACTAAAAAAGCAAAAGAAATGTATTAATAGTCATTAAAAAAGAGTGTTGTTATACCCTTTAATTTAGATCGATTGTCAATTAATAGATTTATGTCTCAAAATTTATTTTGAAAATTTATTTCTCATACCCCTTTCTTTCATGACAATTCTTTCATTTGTATGTTCTCATTAACCAGTTGAAAAATAAATGAGAATGCCGATGTTTTGAATATCGGATAAAAAGCAAAAAAGGAGTCTATAAATTTGTTACGAAGAATCTCATCAAATGATTAATAAATAGATTTCATGCAGTATGCATAAAGATAACCATCGATAAAGAGGGTTTAATCCCTCCAATTTTTGATCGACATTCAATCATTTTTACTGCCAAGATTTACTTGACTCCTCATTTAATAATGTTTTTGCAGCAGTTTATAAAATTATTTGAAATAATTACGAATAGTCATTTTTCTATACTTTTAGCTACGAAAATATAAGAATCATAAGTCTTAGTTGATTGTTTCCCACCATCTGAACATTGAAATAAGAACTTGATTACTTAATTCCATCCCTTTAGGATCACTGAGAAAAAATCTATTTCCTTTTTTTATTAATAGACCACTTTCTTCAAACTTTTTCCACTCTTTAAAGAGATTATTTAGATTATATTCAGTCCTTTCCTTATCCCAATTTTGCTCATTTATCAAGTCATAAATATTTATCCCCTCCTTGAGCCTCATTCCTAGCATGATTTTCTCATCTAAATTTTGATAAATATGTTCTTGATTAACAAGTGAATCATCTAATTCGTTTGCACATTGACTTTTAACCCATTCTTTATATTGTTTACTAACTTTTGGTCTTGTTAATTTCTGCCCCCATGGTGAACTAGTAGAACCTTGCCCAAAACTCCACCAACCTAAACCACTCCAATAAACTCGATTATGTCTTGAATGATGACCAGGAAGAGAATAATTGGAAATTTCGTATCTTGAATAACCTGATTTTTTTAAAATAAAATTTGTAAATTCGCTATTTTTAAAAGATTCATCCTCATTCGGCAAAGATAAATTTCCTGAATCAAAAAATTTCTTAAAAACCGTCCCATCCTCAATATTTAAATCGTAAATAGATAGATGTGGTGGAGAAAAACTTAGAGTTTTTTTTAAATCTTTTTGCCACTTCTTTAGATTACTTTCAGGTAGATTTTGAATTAGATCCAAACTCCAACTCCTTATTAAACCATTACAAAAAGCTTCCTTTAACCAAGAACAAGAATTCTCAACATCGCTTTTAAGATGTCTTCTTCCTGCTTTTTCAAGTATCT
>QCQN01000015.1 GCA_003212175.1 Prochlorococcus sp. AG-449-P16 | reverse complement strand
AATTTAGACGCAAAATTCTGAATTGCCATAATTGTTTGCTTTTAATGTCTTATTATGTTTTTAGTTAGTAATTTCAAACAAAATGAAAAATATTAAATTTAATCCAATCAAATATTTATTCTTGATTTTTTTGTGTTTTACACTTAGTGCTTGCAGTGGAGGTATTAATGCTGGATTAGAAGCTTATCAAAGCCCAGATGGAAGATATGCTTTTTTGTATCCAACAGGATGGACTAGAGCAGTTAGGAAGCCCAATTGAAGTAGGTCAAACATTGATTGATAAAGTTGTTGCGCCCAAAGACTCAGGTAGGGAGGTAAAACTTATTAATGCAGAAAAGAGGGAGTCATCCAACCATATTTTCTATGATTTAGAATATGCACTAAATTTAAATGATCAGGCCAGACATGAACTTGCTACTGTCGTAATTGATAGAGGAACACTTTATACATTTGCTGTAGGGACAAATGAAGAGAGATGGAATAAAGTCGATGATATGTTTAGTAATGTAATTCAATCATTTAACTTCCTAATATAATTTAGAAAATATATTTATATACCCACTTGAACATCCCATAAATCAGCATATACTTTCTTCTGATCTAATAGGTTTTTATGTTTTCCACTTTCAACTATTTTGCCTTTATCAATAACGATAATATTGTCTGCATTTTTAATTGTGCTTAATCTATGAGCTATTACTATCGTAGTTCTCTCTTTTGTGATTTTAGATAATGATTTTTGAATTAACGCCTCTGTTTCATTGTCAACTGAGGCAGTAGCTTCATCTAATATTAGTATTGGAGCATCCTTTAAAACAGCTCTCGCCAATGCAATTCTTTGGCGTTGACCTCCAGAGAGCCTTTGACCCCTTTCCCCTACTATAGTGTTATAACCATCTGGTAATTGTTTAATAAATTCATGGGCTTCCGCAATCTTTGAAGCCTTAATGATGTCTTTAGAACTTGGGTTAATTGAACCATAAGCAATATTTTCTCGTACTGTGCCGTGAAATAAATAGGTTTCTTGACTAACTAAAGATATACACTTTCTTAAATTCCGCAAATTTAATTCTTTAATAGAAATACCATCTATGGTTATCATCCCATTATTACTATCATAAATCCTGAGGAGAAGCTTTATTATTGTGCTTTTACCTGAACCAGTTAAACCAACAATTCCTAATGTTGAGTTCTTTTCAATTTTGAAATTTATTTTTTTTAAAGTTAAATCTCTTCCTGGATAATTAAAACTTACATTATTAAAAATTATTTGTCCTTTTATATCTTTAGGTTCAATTTTTATTTTCCCATCCTTTATTTTTATAGGGGTATCTATAAGATCAATTACTCTATCTATAGATGCCATAGATCTCTGAAAATCGTCCAAAACATGTCCTAAAGTAGTTAGAGGCCACAATAATCTTTGTGTTATAAATACTAAAAAACTAAAAGTACCTACATTAAGTGTCTTATTCCAAGTTTGAAAACCGCCAATTAATAAAATTGCTACAAAAGCAAATAATATTGCGAATCTTATAAGAGGGATAAAAGCTGAAGACAATTTTATTGCAGCCTTATTACTTTTTTGATAAGCAAGACTTTCTTTATTTAGTCTATTAAGCTCCCATTTTTCCTTAGTAAAACTCTTAATAGTAAGAATTCCACTTAAATTATTGTTAAGTCTTGAGGCTAACAAACCTGCTTTATATCTCACATCTTTATATTTTGGAGCAAGCTTCCTTTGAAAGTTAATTGATCCTAAAAATATGATTGGGATGGGAAAGAAGGCAAATATAGCAATTTTTGGAGCAACAAAAATCATCGTGCCACCAATTATTAAAACAGTTACAAATAACTGAATAATCTGATTAGCTCCTTGATCTAAAAATCTCTCAAGTTGATTTATATCATCATTCAAAATAGATAATAGCCTTCCAGTATTATCGCTTTCAAAAAAATCCATATCTAATTCCTGTATATGGTCATAAGCTTTTATTCTTAATTTATGTTGCGATATCTGAGCCAAATTTCTCCATAAAACAGAATATAAATATTCAAAGGAAGATTCACCAGACCATACAATTCCTGATGCAAATGCGAGGAAAATTAATTGCGCTGGAACTTCTTTTATACCAAAACTAGCAATCCATGAATTTTGTTCTTTTACAACGATATCAACAGCAAGACCAATTATTACAGGGGGAGCCAAATCTAATATTTTATTAATTATGGAACTTAAAAAAGCAAAAAATAGTAATCTTCTTTCTTCAATAAGATTTAAATAAAGTCTAAATATTGGATTTTGATTATTCTTAGATCTCATAAATTATCTTTTAAATTTATTTTCAATTAAAACCCGTCCTGAGCTTGTAATTTACATTTTGTTTTTGCATCTTGATGACTTGCAGTTTGCGTAAATTCTTTGTAGTAACATTCACAAGTTTTATTTGCAATTTCTTCACTATATTCCATTTCAGCTTTTAACATCTCATCTTTTACACTTTGAAGACAAAATAATTTTATGATCGAATTTTGTTTTGTTTGTGCTAAATAATAGCTATTAAAAGAGTTGAATAGAATCATAAGATTCACAAGAATAAATAATTTATATTTACTGACTTTCATCCTCTAACCTTAGTTTCTTAACTTAATTCTTTTTAATTTATTTTTAGTTTCTCTATGTAGATCTCTTGGTAAATCTACTAAACTGTAATCATTAAAAATCTGAATCTTTCCTATTGATCTACCATTTATATTAGTTGCGTTACAGATTGAGGATATAATATTTGCGACTCTAACCCCGTCAAATTTACCAAAATTAAATTTATAGGTTTCATAAGAATCATTTTGATAATTATTTCTTCTATTCGTGTTTCTGAAACGATTATTACCATTTCTGTTTGATCTATTTCGTTCAGTATTATTTTGTTTATGAATCCAAGAATCATCTTCATTAACAAAAAAAGCTTTATTACCTATCACTAAATTTATAGCTGCCATTGCAATATTTGAGTCATCCATAGAGTGTTTTTCTTTTAAGCTGTCTAAAACATCAATAATCAAAGCTTTATTTTCTTCATTTTCTTCTTGAGCTAAGGAACTCTTGTTAACATTGTCTATAAGTTTCTCCATCCTTTTTTCATTTATTGTTTTATTACTTGGTATATTAATTTCCTCAATCTTGGTTCTTGTTGAGTTTTCTAAGTTCCTAAGAAAATATTTTTCTCTTTGATTAACAAATAAAATTGCCTCGCCAGATCTACCTGCTCTACCAGTTCTCCCAATTCTATGCGTATATGTTTCCTTATCAAAAGGGAAATCATAATTAACAACAAGTTTTATCCTCTCAACATCTAATCCTCTAGCTGCAACATCAGTTGCGACAAGGATATCAATAAATCCTTTTTTTAATCTATCCACAGTATTTTCTCTTTGATTTTGAGGAATATCTCCATTAAGCACTGCGACAGTATGACCTGAATTTTCGAGAGCTTCAGCTATTGAAATAGTAAGTAATTTTGTCCTTACAAAAATTATTACACCCTCTCTATTAATTTCTAAGATTCTTTTTAAAGCATCAAGCTTATGATGTCTTTGCACATAAATAAATTTTTGCGAAATTAATTGTGTTTCTTTTTTAACGCTTTTGATTAATATTTCCGCAGGATCATTTAGATATTTTTTTGCTATGTTTCTAATCTCATTAGGCATTGTTGCTGAGAATAATACCATCTGTTTATTTTCTGGCAGTTGATCTATTATCCATTCAATATCTTCGAGGAAACCCATATTTAACATCTCATCGGCTTCATCTAAAACAAGACAACTTATATGTTTAATTTTAAAAGTTCCCTGTCTTATGTGATCCATTATTCTGCCAGGAGTTCCAACTACCACGTCAACTTTTCTCTTTAATGCTGAAATTTGATTTTTATAGTCGGTGCCACCATATATTGCAACTGTCTTAAAGTTACTAGATTCAGAACTATAACTTTTAAAAGATTCTGCTACTTGAGTTGCCAACTCTCTTGTGGGAGTCATAACTAAAACTTTGGCATTTAATTCTTTATTATCTTTAAGCCTTTCTATTAATGGCAATGCAAAAGCGGCAGTTTTACCTGTTCCAGTTTGAGCTTGCCCCAGTAAATCCCTCCCTAACATTAGTTCTGGAATAGCGGCTTTTTGGATAGGAGTTGGATTTTTGTATCCTTTGTTTCTTAAAGAACTTAATATTGATTCATTAAAACCAAAATTGAGAAATCCCTCCTCATTATTATCTTTTGAGGCTTCTAGTTCTTGAGATTCAATTTCTGTTTTTTTTTCTAATTTCTTTGATTCGAGTGGGGAAAATTTATCTTGCTGAATTTTTTGATCACTACTGTCAGTTGAGTGACCTTCTTTTTTTAACGCCATTTAATAATGCCCAATTATCTTCTGATCAGGCATTCAACAAATATCTTAATATACTTAAATTGTTGACTAGCCTTACAGACACGAAATATTAATCTAACATCTTGAGGTGAAAATAATGCTGATATTTCAAAAAAGGATTTAATTTAAATAATAAATATCTAGAAATTTTTTTGATCTTGTAATTGCAGTGTAAAACAATCTTCTTTCAAAATTATCCTTGCAAAAGATATTTTCATCGTCTTTTTTGCCTTCTTTGTTATATTGATTTCTTCTATACTTTTGCGACCACAAAATACTTACTTTCTCAGATTCGCTTCCTTGGGATTTATGAATTGTAAGGGCTACCGCTGGTATGACATTTTCTAAATTAGATGGATCAATTAATTCCACAATTTCTTCATTACTATCATTAAATTTTCTAAAAAGATATTTTCTTTCGTTTTTTGCACCTATAAGGACACCGATATCTCCATTTGAAAGTCCAAGTTCATGATTATTTTTTGTGCACATGATTGGGACACCCTCATCAAGATTTTTTAGATCATAGGGTTTTTTCTGACCAAAAATAACTTCATTCAAGTATTCGACGCTCCATATTCCAGTATTTTTTTCACATAAAATTAAGTGACTTTGCAAATCGAGTAATATCTTATTTACTAAATCTTTTTCATTAAGCATTAAATTACCAATACCCTCATCAAATATATATTTATTTTTACTTAAATTTGAAGTCGAATAATTTAATTTATTTAAATAACTAGTAATTGAATTATGAAGATTTTGTGGGATATTTTTTACTTTACTTTTCGAAACAGTAACTTCTTTTAAGTCAGTATCTTTTTCTAATTCTTTAATCTTTTTATTAAGTAAAGAATAATCATTCTTAAATATTAAACTACTAATTAATTGTATATCTCCACTATTTCTATAAACTTTATCCAAATTTACTACACAAGCTTTAATTAAACTGTTATTGGAATGCTCAAATAAATAATTCCAGATTGAGCAGTTATTAACAGGCGACAATTGATTTTTATCTCCAACTAAAATAATTTTGCAATCCTTAGCAAGAAAAATTAAAAGAGATTCAAGCAAATCTATATTTACCATTGACATTTCATCAATAATGAAAACATCTAGTTCTTTTAGTTTAAATTTCAACCTAAGAGATTTATTTTGATAATTAAAAATCCATCTGTGTAAAGTTTGAAATTCTATTTGATCTAAAAATTTACTAGAAGAAATATTTTTCTGATTATTAAGAGATTCTTTTAGTCGAGCTGTAGCTTTCCCTGTTGGAGCTGATATACCTATATTTAAAAAGTTATCAGTTCTTAGAAGTTCTAAAATTAAATTTATTATTAGAGTTGTTTTACCTGTTCCTGGTCCTCCTTGAAGGAGAACCAAGTTCGATTTTTCAAATATATTTTTAATTTGTTCCATTTTATTATCATCTTTATCAACTATCGAATTTATTGAAACATCGGTATCTATTTTTTTTAAGAGAGACTTAATAACCCTATCTATCTTCCCTGACCATTTCGCTAAGGATAATTTCCTATCAATTAGTTTAAAAGGAGCATTTAGTGTATTTAATAAGCCTAACTCTATTAGAACTTTTATATGTTTATTGGGCCAACCATCTTCTAATAGTTCAAAGATTATTGAAGTATTATCTAAATCAATAATAGTTTCACCATTTTTTTCAAACTCTAATAGGATTTTTATTGTATCTTTTACGAAATTACCATATTTTTTTTCATTAAATTTGAAAATACCTAAGATTAGATTAAATACATGATCATATTGGAAATTCTCAGTATTCATGTTTGTTTTGCTCTTTCTAAAATAGGTTATCTAAATATTTAATTCTGTTTAAAGGTGCATTGCCAATAAAAATACCGGGAGATATTTCTTTGGAATTTGATTTTTGAAATAATTCAAAATCTGGCAATCCCTTTAAAAAGAAATAAACATATCCTCCAAGATGTAAATGTGGTTGATAATTTTTAAATCTCCACTTTAATAGTCTATGTAATGCTAATAAATAGAGATGCGATTGCAAGGGATAATGATGTTTAATCATTTCATCTCTCATATTTTGATAATTATAATTTCTCGGTAAACAATCACCGTTATCACTTCCAGAAATGAAATTACTTTTCCAATCAATTACCCACCATTTACTATCTTCTATTGTATTCCCAACTGGGAAAATACAGTCAATACAACCTGAGTGAAAGCCTTTATTCATAATTTGTAGCTCATTTATTTTGTTTGCATATTCTTCACCAAATTCATTTTCCTTATCTAAAAGAAAGCATTGTGATATATCGTAAGAATTTAAGTTTCTGCCCTCGTAAGATAGAGTCAAATCATATTTAACTTCCTTTAGTATGCTTTCAGTTGGGATATCAACTAGTTTCTTATTTTGTAATTCACTTCCTAAAGGTATATTTATAATTCTTAGAATCGCATCTTTTACTTTAAAAGCTAAAGAAGTATCTAATTGATGAAACTTTAATTCCTCAACAACTAAATCAATTAATTCTTGATGATTATCGTTTCTAAATTCAAATCTTTCTATTATTTTATGCAAACAAATCCCAGCGATATTTCCTTTTGGAAATTGACTTAATGGATTTGGATATGAAAAATAAAGGGGATAATTCTTTGATGTATTTAAATTAGAATTTTCGTTATTATTGATGATTGAGATATTATCTTCATAATCCTTATATTTAATAACTGCCCCGTCAATTTTTTTATCATTTCGTATCCACGAAGAATAACTTGAATAAGAAATCAATTGATCAGAATTCAACTTCCTAGATATTTTTTTATTAACTTTATCTATTTCCCAAAGATTATTATTTAATCCGACAGTTTGGAAAGAAGGAAAAAATTCTTTAGTTTTCTCTTTTTCTACACTATATTTAAAAGTAGACTTATAAATATTAATATTTTCCAAATTAGAGAGCAAATCATTATTTAAAATATTATTTGTATCGTCTAAATTATTAAAAATTATAAGCTTATATTTGCTCCTAGTAAGGGCTACATAAATTAATCTCTCACTCTCTTTAAAAAATTCTTTTTCCTCTATTAATTTAAGTTCTTCAACCTTCCCGTAATTATTAGAAATACTAATGTAAATATCTCTATCAATATTTGATTTCCAGATAGGTCCTTTAATTTTATTTAATTTTTTAGAAATAATTGAGAGATATGGACATAAGACCATATCGAATTCAAGGCCCTTACTACTATGAATAGTAATAAGATTAATTCCATTTTGAAGATTATAATCTTTCGTCAAATAATCTTCTCCAGTACAACTTCTTAAAGAATGATCTAACTGATTTTTATACCAATTAAAAACCTTATTGAGATTAAAATCATTTTTTAATAATTCTATTTCAATAATTTCTGCAAGTTGAAATAAATTTGAATTTAAATCTAAATCTTTCAATATTGAGGATGACTTGTAATGGATAAGAAGTTCATTAAAAATATTTAAAAAACCTTTTTCCCTTAGTTCAAAAGACCAAGTAATAAATTTATTAATCAATATTTCTAGTTTATTATTGATTCGATCCTCACCTAAATCTTCTAAATCAATTTCTATAAATTTTGAAGCCGCAAAAAAAGTTATATTTTTCTTAAGCCTAGGATTCAATAAACAATCCAAGAAGAAAAATAATAG
This sequence comes from Prochlorococcus sp. AG-449-P16, assembly GCA_003212175.1. Classification (GTDB taxonomy): domain Bacteria; phylum Cyanobacteriota; class Cyanobacteriia; order PCC-6307; family Cyanobiaceae; genus Prochlorococcus_A. The sequence continues at coordinate 14,121 of QCQN01000015.1, read as the reverse complement.
GGTACTGGCTTCTGTATCAAAAATATTTTGTTTATTTTGAATCTTACATGGGATATTAAACTGAATTAATTTATTTTTCAAATCTAAGCATTGCGAATTATTTAATGTGAGAATTGAGATCTTGTTAATATCAATTTCTTTATTATTAAAAATAAAATTAACTATGTAACTAGTTACAAGATTCTCAATATCAATATTTTTTTTTGAAAATTCTACAATTTCAAATTCATTCTTAAATTCAATTTGAGAATTAATACTTTCATTAATTCGAGAGGTCAATTTCTTATAGTTAAGTTTTGATTCTATGAGTCCATTTTTATAGAGTTTATTAATAACATCCAATAATTTTTTTGAAGATCTATAGTTATCTGTAAGATTAAAAACTTCAATCGCATTTGATTTTGCATCTAAATAAGTTTCAATATCTCCACCCCTAAATTTGTAGATAGCCTGTTTTGGATCCCCTACACAAAGTAAAAAATGATTTTTTGTATTAAAGAACTTTTTTATCAAATTCCACTGGATATTATCGGTATCTTGAAACTCATCTACTAAGACACATTTAAAACGATTTTGAATATGAGATAGAGTATTATCATTCCTAACATCTGAATCTAGATATCTATTTGCAATAGTCTTTATAAGATCATTGTAATTAAAAATAGAAAAACTTTTTTTTAATTCAACTATTTTTATATAAGCAAGTTGGACAAATATTCTTACAAATTCGTTATATACTCCTTCTTTTATTTTATAAATTTTATCTTGCAAAAATGTAAATTCATTAAAATTAAAATTTAGATTATGTTTATTAGTTTCTTTAATTATATTTTCTTTATAAAAATATTTAAATAAAAGATCATCCTTTGAAATATCATAAAGTAAATCAATCATATTTTTGGAAAAAAGTCTTTTATTAATCCCATCAATCCAACAGTTTATTTGATTAAACTTATCATTTCTTGGGTTGGCTGCATATGTTTGACTTTTACCTCCAGATTGCTTGATTAATTTTCCTAAATCTTTTAATTGCAAAAATAATTCTTCTCCTTTTTTATTCCATTCAGAACAAAATTCATTCCAATTAGAATACAAAAAGTCATTTAGATAAGAGGTTATATCAATATTCTTATATTTATTATTTATCTGCATTTTGTAAATATTCTCTTGATCTATATTTTTTAAAATTTCTACAAAAAATGATTTATTAAGACTGCTTCCAAATTTGGAACTTATTTTTTTTTTGCTAACTGCTGCAATTAGTTCTGGAGGAAGATTTAGAAAATCATTAATCCACAAGTAATCTATTACATCTTTATATAAATTATCTATATTATTATCAATATTTAAATCTTGATTTAAGCCTATTTCAATACTATATTCATCCATAATATTATTACAAAAGGCATGGAATGTCGTTACTTTTAATTTATAAATTTCATTAATAAAATAATCAATTTCAGATATTATTTTTTCCTTTGATTCTTCATTATCCTCAAATTTCAGATACCATTCCTTAAGTGTATTATCTATCTCAGTTCCATTATAATTTTGCAAAAATAATTTTAAATTCTTAAATCTTGAAAGTATTTTATCTCTTAATTCAGAACACGTATTTTTTGTAAAACTTAACAAGAGTATCTCATCTGGTTTAATTTTTTTTTCTAAAACATTTCTTAAAACTATGTGTGCCAAAGTAAAACTTTTCCCAGTTCCTGCACTAGCTTCTACTAATTTAAAATTATTATCTAATTTGATTTGATTAATATCCATATCTTTATGAATTAATATTTAACAGCATTTTTATAAACCAAATAATTTTTATATTTATTTTGTAAATATTGCTCTTCTAAAATAATCTTTAATTTTATTATTAATGCAAGACTTATTGATAAACATAAATAATAAATAGATAGCTTTATTATAAAAACCCCCAAGGAAATTAATATTAAAGAATAGTACATGGGATGACGTATAAATTGATAAATGCCATTAGTAACAAGATTGCTATTGGTGATGGGTCTTGGGAAAGGAGATAAATTTCTCCCTAAATCTTTAATTGCAACCAACATAATTATGAAAGCAATTACTATAATTAAAATTCCTAGTAAAAAAGATATAGTATTAACTTGAATTATTTGTTTTTTTGGAATTAATTCCCATTCAAAAAAATGGAGGCTAATAATTGAGAACTGTAAAAAAACAAGTATTAGTCCATATGCATTTTTTAAAAAAACTTTTAACTGAAATTTAGTCATTATTTATTTCTCTAATGCTTTTATTAGAGGGCCATATAATTTCAATGATAATTTATCAAAATTATTATTTTCAAAAAAGAAACCTGGTTCTTTTTTATCTCCAAAACACATTTTCATTTCAATATAATCTCTTTCACCCTTAGAAAAAGTTTTATTTCCAATCCATCTATCTGAAAAAGCTTTTTTTTCGTTTTTTAATTTTATTTTTGCTTCTACATACTTATAAGTGCTTTCTGGAGGGAGAGGTAAACATTTTTCAGAATAATTCTTAAAAACATTAATGTATTCCTCCAAAATTAAATTTGATTCAATTGGTCCGGGTGATTTAATAGTTTGAGATTTATATTGATTTTCTGTTCTAAAAATTACTTTAGTTTGTTTTATATTCCTCTTGTGGGAATTAATAAAGAGTAATTTTATCCATACCTCTATCAAACGCCTTAAACTTAGTTTAGTATGGATTAATTCAATTACTGTTTCATCAGCAATGAAATATTCTTCTTTATTTGAGTTTGATTTAACGTAAATTCTATTAATCTTATTATATTGACTCAAATTTGCAGATAAACTCGATATTAACTCTTGAATTTCTTTTTGCTTTGCAAAAATACTATTTTTAGGTGTAATAACTCCATTTTCAACCAATTGATCATTAATATTCAAATTTCTTAAATCGTCAATAAGGTTATAATTATCAATCTCTAATTCTTGGATTACCTTCGTTATTAATTGAGACTTTTGCAAATTACTTACATTCTCATCGTCTGGATGATGCATAAATATTTCCTTGGGAGAAATATTTTTTTTATTAAGCCAATATTTTTGTGGAGTTCTGAACCAATAAATTAATTCTGTTAATTTGTAATTTTTAATATCGTATTTTTTTTCTTTCCAATCTAAATTTTCTATTAACGAATAATTATTCTCAATAATATTAAGACTATCAAGACCAATAATTTCCTTTTTATTTAAATCAAAATCTTTTATTATTAATTCTCTTTGTTCTTTATTTAAAGAATTATCAAAAAAAGAAATTAATTCTTTTATAGGATAAGAAACCTCTAACTGCTTATTGTCATTGTCATTCTTTATCCAAGTAACTATAAATTTGTCTCTACAGGAAGTTAACAACTCTAGAAAAAAATATTTCTCTCTTTCAAAAACTGATGGATCGCCAAGGTGATATTGATTATTTAATAAATTTGTATTTTCAATCTTTGATAATTTCGGATAAAAAACACTATTCATGTTTAAGAGGAAAACAACTTTATGAGGAATGTGCCTTGCATTCTCAATTTCACTTATTAGAATTTTGTTGTTACGAGAATGATTTTGATATTTAGCTTTATTTATGCACGAAATTAATATCTCTCTATAAACATTAAGCAAAATATTATCATCTGGTATTAAAGGTATAGCGTGATAATCAAGAATTCTATTAATTTCACTTATTTCAAAATTAAAATTCGCATTTGATTCAGCAATATTTTTTAATATAAACTTCGTTTTTTCAACCCAACTTAAATAAGAAAAAGAACCCCTTAACAAATTAATATATTTTTTCAAATTAAGTAATATATGAATCCATTTGTTCAGATCCAAACTTATATTTATTGGTCTAAATGGTTTAAGTTTAAAAGTACTTAAATTGACCTCTTTATCATAAATTAAGCCTAAAGTAATTCTATTAATACACCACTCGAAGGTATTATTTTCTTCACCTAATCTTTCATTGGCATCTAATCCCCAATGAAACCCTACTTGATAAAGTAACAAAATAACTTCATCCTTTTCAGTAATATTAAAATCAAAAATGTTCTGTGTTGCTTTTTTAGAAAGAAAGTAATCTATGTTTTCAAGTGTAATTTTCTCATTTGCTATTTCAGTTATATCAATTAAAAATTTATATATATCTGAATAATCATCACTATCTTCATCAATAAAAAAATAAGGTATCTTTTCACCATTAATTAACTCATTATTAAAGATATACCTTAAATAGGGTTTAATTTGTCTAGTTTGTGGAGATAAAACAGCAATATCACCAAATTTGATAGTATCGCAAGACTCGAGTATTTCTAGTATTTTATTTCTTAAATATTCTAATTGACTTAGTTGATTAAAATGCTCAACAAGTATTATTGAATCATCATTTTCTTTTACTATAAAATCATTATTATTATTATCAATAAGTCTTTTTTGTATTTGATTAAGCAAAGGTATATCTTTCTTCTCAGATAAATTAATTGTTGGATCAATATATATTAAATAATTTTTTAGATTTATATCTTCCTTACAGATATTTTCCTCAATTAATTTCTGAAAATTAGCTCCAAACTTACCAAATATCTTTTCAATATTTGTATTATTAGGATTCAATTTACTATCAAAGTTATCAAATCCCAATTCTCCCTCAAGACAATTAATCCTATTCCAAAAATCATCTCCTGCAGATAATAAATATAAATTTACCTTAGTAAATTTTGAAAGTTCTGAATAAAAATTAATATGTAGTTTAGATAAATTATTATCCGAAATAATATAAATTTGATTTGGCAACTTTCTTTTAAAGTATTTATTCTTTTTTAAATTCTCTATTAATTCAATCATATATAAACATGGAGGTTTTTCAGATATCTTTTTCTCTAATAATTTATATAAAATAGGTTGCCAATACTGATCAGGATTTAAATTATTGAAAAGATTTTTTGAATTAATTTCATTACTACTCCACGCGGAGATCATTTCAGGTCTAAAAATAAGATAATCAATAAAATTGTTCGTGATTTTTTTTGAAAGATTATATAAATCGCCATCAATTGTCTTTTTATTATCCAAATATTTGTTAATCCAATTACTAAGTGGAAATGATTCTTTAAAGCTATTCAATTCTTCCAATGAATCAATAATCCCCCATTTAATTGACTCAAAATCCCATAAGCCCATATCAATCTCAGGGAAAAGCTTTGTCAATAATGACTGGGTATAAGCTGATATTGTCTGTAATTCATAAAGAGCACTTATTTGATTTTTTATGGTTATTTGTTCACGTAACCACTTGCCAAAAAAATAATTCGGAACTGCTATTTCTAATTTCTCAGTTACAAATGGCGGACATATTTTTAATTCCTCTGCTAATAGCTCACTAATTACTTCAATTTTGTTTGAATAATAAAGATTCAGCAATTTATTAGTTAGTTATATTACTCAACTTTAAATGGATCAGTTATTTCTGCATTAGGACATTCGAATTCACCCACAGCAACAAACTCTAAACGAAGCTTTAAAAAAGTTATAAATTTTTTATCGGTTGATAAAACTGCTGCAGGAGGGGTTGGAATTTTTTCAGTTAGTTCAACAAATTGAGTAGTTTGTAAAAACGATGGGTTTTTTAAAAGCCAAAAATCTATTTCTTTGTTGTTTTCTTTATAATTCCTCTCTCTTTCTCTCAAAATTTCTTCAAGTGGTTCTTCGACTGTTAAAAACTTTTCACTTGCCGCTACGAAAAAATAACTTGTCATTTTGAAATTTAATTTGATGTAATAAGTGACTTCATTTCACGAACAGATTTTTCTAACCCTACCGCTAAAGCCCTCGCAACAATACTATGACCTATGTTTAACTCATTCATATTGTTAATTGATGCAATTTTTTTAACATTAGTATAAGTAAGTCCATGTCCAGCATTTACAACTAATCCAAGATCATTTGCTTCATGTGTAGATTCTATAAGTTTTTGAAGCTCCTCATACTGTTCATAACCGGTTAATTCAGCATATTTACCAGTATGTAATTCTATAAAGTCAAAACCTATCTCTTTAGAATAATTTATCTGCTCACTGAGAGGATCTATAAATGCGCTTACGCCTATATTCGAATCTTTTAAATTTTCAACAAAATTCTTGAGATATTTCACATTATTTTTTACATCTAACCCACCTTCAGTAGTTACTTCTTCTCTTTTCTCAGGTACAAGCGTTATGTAAGCCGGGAGAAGTTTTTTAGCAATTTCTAACATTTCTTCAGTTGCAGCCATCTCTAAATTGAGTTTAGTTTTTATTGTTTCTTTCAAGAGAAATATATCTCTATCTTGTATGTGTCTTCTATCCTCTCTTAAATGAACAGTAATCGAATCTGCTCCTCCTAATTCGGCTAAAAAAGCAAATTGAACGGGGTCTGGTTCTATAGTTTTTCTTGCTTGCCTAACATTCGCAATATGATCGATGTTAACTCCTAGAGTTGCCATGAAATGATAAACCTTTGTATTAGGGAAAATTAGTACTCGTTCAATATTAGCTAATAAAAAATTACAAAAGTATAATTTATAAATATGTTAAATTTTTAATTAAATTTGAAGAAAAAATTTATTGATATTCACTATGAAATCAACCCTATTTTGGGTTTTCTTGCAATGTTTGTTACTCAAGACATAGCATTAAAGTTATTTTTTAGGGAACTAAAGATAATTAGAGATAACTTTTCAATTCCAAAAAATTGTTCGGTAATCTTGGCACCTACTCATAGATCAAGATGGGATGGCATTGTTCTTACCTCTGCAATGGGTAGAAGAATTACAAAAAAAGATTGCAGATTTATGGTTACAAAATCTGAGATGAAAGGTATTCAAGGTTGGTTTTTAAAGAGACTAGGTTGCTTTTCAATAAATCAAGAATCACCATCTCTCTCAGTATTGAGATATTCAGTAAATCTAATAGTACAAAAACGACAATTAGTAGTTTTCCCTGAAGGAAGAATAAACAAATATGGTAAAAAAATTAGTCTAAAGGATGGGCTTTATAGATTAGCTAAATTAGCGTCTAAAAAGACAAACTCTATTGTTATTTTGCCGATAGGTATTGCTTACAGTGAAGTTTCCCCTAAATTTAGAAGCAAAGTTTCTCTTTGCATTGGGAAACCATTAAATTTTAATGAAAATAAAAATTCATCCAAACAAAATTTTAATGAAATGCTGCATGAGAAAATGATAGAGGCTGAGCAGGTGGCATTAAAAAATGTCGGTAGATGAAACCATAATCAGTTAAAATTGAAATTAACAATTACCTGAACATGAAATTACTAAGATTGATAGCATTTCTTTTTATATTTTTAGGGATATTTCCATCAGCAAACTTTGTATCTGCTAATGATAATGATCCAAACAACTACAAAGTACTTTCCGAAAATAATAAAAAACTATCAATAACTAACGTAAAAGCTTTTTTAATAGAAGGAGATGCATTAATAAAAAATGGTGATTTCGATAAGGCTAAGGAATCCTTTGATAAAGCAAGAACTTTAGCGAAACAACTAGCTGGATTTTATTCTGATCTAAATAGCTCATTTAGTGGATTAGATGCCAGAATTCCAGAAGAAGTCTCAGAGAAAGGTAGAAAATCATTGCAAATTTGGGCTGAATCCAATGCAAGATTGGCAGCGGTTTATCAAAGAAAAAAACAGCCTGAAGTTGCAGTACCTCTTCTCGTCGAAATAATTAGATTAATGTCTCCTTCAAGCTCAGAAGGTAAAGAAGCATATGAAAATTTAATTCAGCTTGGATTTGTAGAAACACCCTATAGAGGTTTCTAGGGAAATGACTACACAAAATAAAGTAATTAACTTAATAAAACAAAAAATTGCTAACTCAGAAGTTTTTGTCGAAAATTTAAAAGGAGATGATCATTTACAGGTCACAGTTATTTCACCTGCATTTAATGGATTATCATTAGTTAAACAGCATCAGCTTGTGTATTCGGCACTTAAACAAGAATTGGCTTCAGAAGCAATCCATGCTCTTGCACTCAAAACAGAAACACCTAATTAATTATGGAAAATTCAACTAGAGATAAGATTCAAAAACTAATCGACTCTAACTCCGTTATGGTATTTATGAAAGGTACTAAACTGATGCCACAATGCGGTTTTTCAAATAATGTAGTTCAGATCTTAAATTCTTTAGGGGTAGAATTTAATACTTTCGACGTATTAAGTGATTATGAGATTAGAGAGGGAATTAAACAATATTCAGATTGGCCAACAATTCCTCAGGTTTTCTTAAAAGGTGAATTTCTTGGAGGTTCAGATATTATGATTGAGATGTACAATTCAGGAAAATTAAAAGAAAAAATTGAAATTGAATTGGCATCTTAAGATAATTCCTAAGTATAAATACTGAAATTAGTTAATAAAAATTAATATTTAAATTCTAATTTTTCTTGAAAAAACCGTTATTTCGATCACCATCAGGGTTTATAAAACTTGATGGATCTAGGATCCATCTCTCAATTAATCTCTCTAAATTTTCTTGATCTTTTGGCTCTAAAGTACTGCAATTCCTTAATGCTTGGAGGTATCCGTCACTATATAGTTTTAAGTCAGAAGGGGTATGGAATCTCGTAACCAAGTCTTGACAACTATCACAGATTGATTGGAAATGACGAATTGCTTTTGGATTTTCAAATGATTTCATAATTTGATAAATTCCTAATTTTCATTAGCTTTTGTTATACCTTATTAAGGATGATTATAAATTGCCTGGCCAAACAGTAATTGAGAATGCAATCAACTGAGCAAATATTAGCTTCAACTCCTGGCAGTTCCCAATTGCCGGCAACCTCTCAAAATCCATCGAGAGTACTTGTTGTTGAACCCCACCCCACATTAAGAACTGTCTTAGTACAGAGACTTCGTCAAGACGGGCATTTAGCTGCTGCTGTTGGATCAGCTATTGAAGCTGTTGACCTATGCAGAGAACAGTCTCCTGATCTATTGGTAAGCGCTGAAATTCTAGAACAAAATACAGCAATGAGATTAGCTCAACAGCTAGGATGTTCTGTAATTGTACTTACTGCCAGATCAGGCGTAGAAGCTCTCGTAAATTTGTTAGATGAAGGTGCTGATGATGTTCTAAGAAAACCTTTTGGACTAGAAGAACTAGCCGCTAGATGCAGAACACTTTTAAAAAGGGGAAGAATAGGTTTGCAGGAAAAAGTGGCTGTTGGTCCTTTAGAAGTTCATCTACTTCTAAGACAGGTAACATTAAGCGAAAAGCCCGTAGAATTGAGTCCTAGAGAGTTTGCTTTGCTTTGTGCCTTACTTATGCCCCCAGGCATGGTCAGAAGCCGCCAAGAGCTTCTAAGGATGGCATGGCCACCTTTCAGTGGGGGGCCAAGATCGGTTGATACACAAGTATTAACACTACGTAGAAAATTAGAACAAGCAGGACTAGGCGAAGGAGGGGGTATTACAACTGTTCGTCAACAAGGTTACAGGTTCAGCATAGATAATATTTAGATTGAGAATGCTATGATTTCACCAAAAATCATTAAAACTGATAAAACTGTTAGTAGTTTATATGTCCACAAAGGTGATATGTAAGATAAATTTGAGACATCCGCCTTTGTCTTATTTGCGATAATTGATATAAATTTCTCAAAATCCTCTATCCTTTGAGGAACCAAAAAGTTTTCATCCTTATTTGTTACAAAATAATGAACTTTACTACCTTGACTAGTCGGCAAAGATTTTATTAATTTTATATCTTTCCAAATGATTTCCCAATTTTTTTTCCCTAAGAGACGCGATATAAAGGATGAATTAAACGAAATTTTACTCTCACAAGTTTTTACATAATCATCTGTTAAATTGACTATCAAAATTAATCCCAAAAAGAAAATTAATATTGAAATTAATTTTAATTTCCCACTAGAAATGAAAGGAATAGGTAATGTAAGAGCTAAATAAAGTGATATTAGTGAGCTTTTCACAAAAAAAAGAGTTTTAAACGTTTTTATCATTTGATTAAAATCTTGCTAGTCTGGCAAATTAAATCTATTTATATTTAATTTTGATCCAATTTTGTGAGCACAAGCATAACCACTAAATGCCACAGCATTAAGACCTTGACCAGGAAAACAGGAATCACCTACACAATAGAGATTATTTATTTTTGTGGTATTAAATGGCATTGGGAGAAGACCTAGCAACTTCTTGTTGGGTATTGGTCCATAACTACCTTCAAATCTACCGAGGAATTTTCTATGAGTTCTTGGAGTACCTATTTCTTTATGGTGAATGTTATTTTCTAAATTCGGGATAATTTTGGAAATTTTTTTAATGATATATAAACTATAATTTTGTTTTTTTATAAGGTATTCCTCTCTTGAGAGATTTTCCCATTCATCTATTGAGGAAGGAGTGAAAGCATGAATAATATGTTTATCTACAGGAGCCAAAGAAGGGTCAAGTAATGTAGGTATTGAGATAAAGATTACCCCTTTCTCGTTTTCTAATTCATCCCAATTTTCAACAATAATATGATGGCAATTAAAACTCTTGTGCAATAAATCTTTTGTGACACCCAAGTGAAGAGAGACGAATGATGGAGAGGGCTTATAATTTTTTGTCCATCTATGTTCACTTAAAGGTACATGATCTGTTTTTATCAAGCCTTTTTTTTGATTATTAAGTCCAAATGTGTCCCATCTAGTAGAATTAGACACTATTATTTTCGAAAAAAGTTTTTCTCCATTTGATAACTTCACTCCTACAGCCCTCTTATCCTGAATAATAATTTCGGTAACATTAGCTTTATAACGAATTTTACTTCCAAGCTTTTCAATACCTGATACTAACTTTTCTGCAATTTTGCCAACTCCTCCTTTGGGATAATTTATTCCTCCAACATGTCTATCAGTAAACACCATACCTGCATTAATCATTGGGGTTTTAAGAGCTGGCATGACAGACCAACAAAAGCATTCAATATCAATAAATTTTAAAAGCTCAGGATCTTTAATAAATCTTCTTGCTACATCTCCTGCGTTTATTGGCAGCCATCTAGCTAGGCCTAGGCATGATAATGGAGATTTAAAAAACACCTTAAAAAGGTAGTAAGGATCCTCTATAGATAAAAGTGGCATGGAATCTAGGCAATTAAAGACACTTTTGCAAGAACCATAAAATTTCTCAATACCATCTTTTTCTTCAGGAAAAATAGCTATTAATTTATTAAGAAAATCTTCGTAACTTTTATCTACAGAAATATTAAAGTTGTTAGGTAAATGGTATTCGAGTTGTACGGGGTCAGGAATTGTTTCACATTTTTCATTAACATCTTTTAAAGCACGCGTTAATAAATTTGTATATCCATTTTCTCCAAAACCAAAAATCATTGAAGCGCCTACATCAAAAGTATATCCATTCCTCTTAAAAGAACCTCCGCTTCCTCCTGGAATAATATATTTCTCTAGGACTAGGACTTTAGCTCCCTTAGCTGCCAATTGCGATGCTGTTACTAAGCCCCCTATTCCAGAGCCTATTATTATTGCATCGTAGTTTTCTTTATTATTTTTCATCCTTATATTTTTATATGGTCTATTTTAGTAAGTCTTAATTAATAATTGATCTTTTTTAGAATAACAACTTAAACTTTCTTTAAAACCTTTCAAAACCTCTTTAGATCTTTCATGATAAGCTTTATACCTTAATTTTTTATCTTTAATTTTTTTTCTTAATTCTGGTACTAGACCGAAAGAAGCAGGCATAGGTTGAAATTGTTTCTTTTTATGATGCGCCATAATTTGGTTTTTATTACTAATAAAATTCATTAAGGATCCAATCATCGACTCTTCAGGGAAAGTGACTGGTTTTTCATTTTTAGCTAAAAATGCAGCATTAATCCCTGCAATCAAACCTCCTGCTGCTGCTGCTGCATAACCCTCTGTTCCTGTTATTTGCCCTGCTGCTAATAATGTTCCTCTTTTCAAAAATTGAAGTGTTGGTAATAATAATTTGGGTGACTCTAAAAATGTATTTCTATGCATGACTCCAAAACGAACAAATTCAGCTTTTTCTAAACCAGGAATCATCCTAAATATTCTTTTTTGTTCTGACCATTTGAGGTTTGTTTGAAAACCAACCATATTTAATAATTTCCCTTCAAGATCTTCTTTTCTTAATTGAACGATTGCGTGAGGCCTTTTTTTTAATCTATTTTCTTTATCAAATAAGTCTCCCCATTCAGGATTCCATAACCCAATGGATTTTAATGGTCCAAATCTCATGGTATCAATCCCTCTTCTGGCTATCTCTTCAATGGGTAAGCAAGCTTCAAAAAAATTAGCGGATTCTTTTTCAAAATCCTTTAACGTAGCTTGCTCTGCATAAATCAATTCTTTCCTAAAGTTTGTGTATTCATTTTCGTTCATAGGGCAATTTAAATATGCAGGATCTCCCTTCTCATATCTACTCGCCTTGAAGATGATTTTATGGTCAATAGTATCTCCATAAATAATTGGGCTTGCTGCATCAAAAAAATGACATGAATCGATTCCTGTAAACTGACGGATTTTTCTAGCTAATTTATCAGACGTTAATGGTCCAGTTGCAAGAATCGTAATTTTATCTTTATGAGGCAGATCTAGCTGTTCAATTCTTTTTATTTCAATAAGTGGATGAGAAGATAGAATTCTGGTTAGGGTTTTACTAAATTTTGATCTATCTACAGCAAGAGCTCCTCCAGCAGGAACTGAGAATTTGTCTGCAGTTTTAATAATTAAAGAATTAAATGTTCTCAATTCTTCCTGAAGTAAACCTGCGGCTCTATCTGGACTTAATGCACCAAAACTATTGCTACATACCAACTCACCAAATTCACTCGAATGATGAGCAGGGGTACTATTCGCAGGTCTCATCTCAATTAATTCAACTGAAACCCCCAAATTTGCAATTTGCCAAGCAGCTTCACAACCCGCTAGGCCGGCACCTATAACAATTACGTTTTTATTTATCAAATTTAACTAATCCTTTCCCAAAAAGTCTCTGTTGAATTGTTCTCTAGCAGGCTTTTGTATATTAAATATAACCCAAGCAAGTGCTGCAATAATGGGTGCGAAAACCACAATAGTTCTTAACATCTTAAAAATTAATAATTCAAAGATTATTTTAGCTTTTAACTGTAAATTTAGAGAGATTTTTTAATTTTTTATCTCATAAGTTAAGAATTGTATTTCTATTGTTCAAGTTAGGATAATAAGTTGTTTTTTTTACCTTAAAAAGGGATAATTTCTAAGGTACTCAATTTACAATTTGGGTCGCTAGCTCAGCGGTAGAGCATCCGGCTTTTAACCGGCTGGTCCTGAGTTCGAATCTCAGGCGACCCACATTTTTAATCCTATTGAGTCCAACAAAATTTAATAAAAATTTTAAATAAATTTGTAATTCAGTAACTCGAGAAATCTGATTATGCAGTTATACGTAATTTTTTGGTCATTTCAAAATGCTGAAGATCAATTATTTGCTACTAATCAATTTTGCGAGTTTTTGAAAGAAGACAAAATATTTATTAAAAGCCATGAGCTTGAACTGATATTTTTAGCACATACTCCTCAAGATGGCTCCGGAACCATTATTTGTAAGGCTCAGAACATTACTGTCCTCTACAGTAATCTTCGAATATGGAGAGATAATTTTAGTATCAGTTTTAATATTAAGCCCGCGCTCACAAGTGAAGAGGTACTGTCAATAAATAATTCAAAAGAATCCTGAAAATTTCGATATGAATGAATCAACTACATTAGAAATTTCCCTTTAAATAATTTGAAATCTATTGAATTTCTAAAAACACTTTACAAAGCTTCATAAAAGCTGTTACAATAGTTTACATAAATTATTAATTTTTATTATGACTCCTGAAGCAGAACGTTTTAACGGTTGGGCAGCAATGTTAGGTTTCGTTGCAGCAGTAGGCGCTTATGTAACAACTGGCCAAATAATTCCTGGTTGGTTCTAGATCTAACGATAAAATCATAGAAAGCGGAGCACTTCAAAACTTTCATTTTGTTGAAGCTGAAACGCAATTTACGTT
>QCQN01000014.1 GCA_003212175.1 Prochlorococcus sp. AG-449-P16 | reverse complement strand
CAACCTCATACAACTTCAATAAATTTATATTGTTGATTGCCTCTTCATTATTTTTTAGTTCGAACATATAAATTAATCTTCCTCAAATTCCCAGGGTGGTGCAACCCTGGTAGTTCCCAAACCAAAATATTTCCCAAATTGCATTTCATAAACTTCATCATGATAAGTAGTTTCAACCTCAAGATCTTCAGTCGCTTTAGCAACACAAAGAAGCGCATATCCTTCTTCTTTTAATGCATTTGATACTCCCATAGCCTCTGGCTGAGAAAGTTTGCCAGATTTTATTTTTACTGCACAACTTGTACAACAACCATTTCTACATGAGAAAGGTAATCTATATCCTTTTTTTTCAAATTCTTTAAGAATGTACTCTTCATTACTAACTTTTTCCTGATATTCTTTTCCCGTTTCCTTATTTTTAATGGTAACTTTGAAAAATTTTTTCAATTAAATGACCTAGAAATTGGGTTAATTAGAGGCTAATATGTACATCTAAGGAGAGGTGGCCGAGTGGTTGAAGGCGCAGCACTGGAAATGCTGTATAGAGGCAACTTTATCGAGGGTTCGAATCCCTCTCTCTCCGTATTATTTTAATAGATAGAGGTTATTAGTTTCAACAAAATATTTTAATTTTACTTTTATAATTTTAAAGATTTATCCTATATCTTGTATTACCTTAATGATTTTATTTTTTAAAATAATGTTGAAAATATTTGTTTTTTGGACTTATATATAGATATTTAAGACAAAAAATTGATTAAAATATCAATAAAATTACCTTCCACCTAAAATTGTAAAATCATGGGGCAAATAGTTGGAATTGATTTAGGTACCACTAACTCCGTTGTTGGAGTTGTAGAGGCTGGTCGTCCAATTGTTATTGCTAGTTCAGAAGGAACAAGAACAACGCCCTCCATAGTTGGTTTTACAAAAGATAAAGAAATTGTAATTGGTGATCAAGCTCGAAGACAGCTTGTTTTAAATCCCAAAAATACATTTTATAATTTAAAAAGATTTATTGGATGTGATTGGGATGAATTAGATGAGTCTAGTATTTCTGTTCCTTATAACGTTAAGGCGAATGAAAAAGGAAATGTCAGGGTACTTAGTCCATTTACTGGAAGAGAATATGCTCCAGAAGAGTTGGTTAGCTCAATTATTAGAAAATTAATAAATGATGCAGAAACATATCTTGGTGACACGGTTGATTCGGCTGTAATAACAGTCCCAGCATATTTTAATGAATCACAAAGGCAAGCAACTAAAGATTCAGCAATATTAGCGGGAATCAAAGTTGATAGAATCTTAAACGAACCTACTGCTGCGGCATTGGCTTATGGTTTTGAAAAAAGCTCATCAAATAAAGTGTTGGTTTTTGATCTTGGAGGTGGTACATTTGATGTCTCATTATTAAAAATTTCAAACGGCGTATTTGATGTAAAAGCCACCTGTGGTGACACTCAACTTGGAGGTAATAATTTCGATTCAAAAATTGTGGATTGGATTGCTGAAAAATTTAAAAAAAAGTATAATATTGACCTACGAAGAGATCGCCAAGCTCTTCAAAGATTGACTGAAGCCGCCGAAAAAGCAAAATGTGAACTTTCTGGATTGCAAAAGACCAAAATATCATTACCATTTATAACAACTAACAATGATGGCCCTTTACATATAGAGGAGGATTTCGATAGAAAAATATTCGAATCGCTATGTCAAGATCTTCTAGACCGATTACTAGAGCCAGTTCAAATAGCAATTGATGATTCTGGTTGGCAAGCTCAAGATATTGATGAGGTTGTTCTTGTGGGAGGCAGTACAAGGATTCCAATGGTTCAACAATTAGTTAAAACTCTTGTACCTAATGATCCTTGTCAATCTGTTAATCCCGATGAAGTTGTAGCAATTGGAGCAGTCATACAGTCTGGAATTATTAGTGGGGATTTAAGAGATTTGCTTTTAAATGATATTACACCTCTATCTTTAGGTTTAGAAACCATTGGTGGTTTAATGAAGGTTCTTATTCCCAGAAATACTCCCATCCCTGTTAGGCAATCTGATGTGTTTAGTACTTCCGAATCTAATCAATCTTCAGTTGTTGTTCAAGTAAGACAAGGTGAGCGCCCTTTAGCATCAGAGAATAAATCATTGGGTAAATTTAGGTTATCTGGAATTCCTCCTGCACCAAGAGGAATTCCTCAAGTACAGGTTGCATTTGATATTGATGCCAATGGATTATTAGAAGTAAGTGCAACTGATAGAACAACAGGACGAAAACAATCAGTAACTATTTCAGGTGGCTCAAATTTAAATGAAGAGGAAATTAACTCAATAATCTCCGAGGCTAAATTAAAAGCTTCTGAAGATAGAAAAAAAAGATCTGTTATTGATAGAAAAAATAATGCTTTGACGTTAATTGCTCAAGCTGAGAAGAGATTAAGGGATGCATCTTTAGAATTTGGTCCTTACGGAGCAGAGCGGCAACAAAGAGCTGTAGAGATTGCCATACAGGATGTAGAAGATTTTCTGGATGATGATGATCCTCAAGAATTAGAACTATCTGTAAGTTCACTTCAGGAAGCACTTTTTGGATTAAATAGAAAATTTGCTGCTGTAAAGAAAGTTGATAACAATCCATTACAAGGAATTAAAAATACATTTGGTTCTTTAAAAGATGAATTATTTTCCGATGATTATTGGGACGATGATCCTTGGGACAATGAAATGAATAGTAATTATAGAAATAAGAGGTATGGTAACTCTAGGGACGATGATCCATGGGACAATGACTACTTCCTCTAAAAAAGACTACTTGTCAATTTTAGGTTTATCCTATGATTTTGACGAAAATGATTTAAAAAAGGCTTTTAGAAGAGAAGCAAGGAAGTGGCATCCTGATTTAAATAAAAATGATATTAATGCTGAAGATAGATTTAAACTCATAAATGAAGCCTATGAATTCTTAAGTGATACAAAAAATAGGAACATTTCAGAAGATTCAAATTTAAACAAAAATTCAGAGGTTGACTTTTCAACTGGTTTCCCGGATTTTCAAGAATATCTAAACTCATTATTTGGATTTCAATACGAATCTAATCTTAATGAAAATGATAACGAAACTAAATTTAGTAATGAAAACTCTGAGGTTGATGATGATGGCGTTGTTGATAATGAATTTAACAATTATGACTATCCAACTACTTCTCCTGATGAGCCACCTCCAGTTAAACTATATCAAGACCTTGAAACAATTATTGATCTAAGTCCAGAGGAGGCTTTAAATGGTGCCTCAATATTAATTGAATTAGAGGACCAAACTATTGTTGAGGTAGATACTCCCCCCTTTGCAGGAGACGGTTGGAGATTAAGATTAGAGAATATTGCCAAAGGAGGTAAGGATCATTACTTACAACTCAAAGTTCAAACAGATAATGGTCTTAGGATAGATGGTTTACGTGTTTTATACAAATTAGAATTGTTTCCTCCAGATGCTTTACTGGGATGTGCAGTAGAAGTTCCAACTCTTGATGGAAACGTTACTCTCCAAGTACCTCCAAAATCTTCTACTGGCAGAATATTAAGACTAAAAGGTCGTGGTTTGATTTATGGTGACGAAATTGGTGATCAATTTGTTGAAATTCTTGTAGTTATTCCTGCAGATATTAATGATGAAGAAATAGCATTATATACAAGGCTTCAAGAATTATCACTTTCAGACTGATAATTAATTATTATAATATTCTAAAAGATCTTTTATTTATGGATATTTTTGTTCTTCTTTATAACTCAGGAACAGAAAAAGAAGGTATACATTCGATCGAGCTTAAAGGGAGAACGATAGTACTTATGTTTGAAGATAAAGATGATGCCAATCGTTATTGTGGTTTATTAGAGGCCCAGGATTTTCCAATCCCAAATCCTGAAAAAATTAATATTAATGAAATTCGTGATTTCTGTAATAAGTTAGATTATGAATGTAAGTTGGTTGAGAAAAACTTTGTACCTAAAACAGCTGAAGACAGATTATTAATTTCCCCACCTCAAAAAAATTTAGAGGTTGAATGTTGGAATAATGATGAAAATGAAAAGAGTGATATTGATTTAAATTCCATTAAGGAAAATCTTGAAAAGTTACTTTAACATTTAGAATAATTAAACTCTTAAAAAAAAAAAAATGACAACCGCGCTATTTGAAACGGAAGTAGGAAACATTAATATCGAATTCTTCTCTGATGATGCTCCTAATACTGTTAACAATTTCACTAAGTTGATAAGTGATGGTTTTTATGATGGTTTAGCATTTCACAGAGTAATTCCAGGATTTATGGCCCAGGGTGGATGTCCAAATACTCGAGATGGAGCATCTGGCATGCCTGGAACAGGAGGACCGGGATATAATATTAAATGTGAAATAAATTCTAATAAACATTTAACAGGATCACTTTCTATGGCTCACGCAGGTAAGGATACAGGTGGTAGCCAGTTTTTTATAGTTTATGAACCACAACCTCACCTTGATGGAGTTCATACTGTTTTTGGCAAGACAAATGATATGGATGTCGTTCTAAAGCTTACTAACGGTTCGAAAATTTTAAAGGCTAGCTTAAAGTAAGATTATTTATCCTTCAAAAACAATACTAAAAGTCTCTTTATCTAAATTAAATTTTCTTGTAGATGAATATAAGATTTCATTGTTAATCGTAAATTTAGTATTGATAAGTTTGATACTACTCTTTGGGTGTAATGCCTGTTCAATATTTCTAGAAACAATAATTCCAATCTTTGTACTTTTTTCGTATTTAGATAAAAATTGAATAAATAATTCTATATTCTTAATTTCGTCATCTGTAATGTTGGAATTAGTTCTAGTTTGATCATGTAAGATTCGCCAGACTAGTTTTGGACGATTCCAAAAGGCCAATAATCTTGGTGTACTTTCCAATTTAATTTTAATGTTTTGTTCATCACAAAATTTAATAACTTTATTCTTTATGGGAACTAGATCTATAGATTTATAATTTCCATCAAGAAATATAGATATAAATGGATCAATATAACTGGAATTAGAATAATCTTCATCAATCATATGGCCAAGCTTTGTTTTCTTAACACTCAAATATTCAGCATTATTATCATTTGGACAAATAACTAATGGAACTCTCTCCATAACTTCGATTCCATAACCGCCTAACCCAGCAATCTTTCTAGGATTATTTGTTAGTAATTTTAATTTTTTTATACCAAGATCAGTTAATATTTGGGCTCCAACTCCATAATTTCTAAGATCAGCAGGAAATCCTAATTTTTCATTTGCTTCTACTGTATCTAATCCACCATCCTGAAGACTGTAAGCTTTTAATTTATTTATGAGACCAATTCCCCTTCCTTCTTGTCTCAAATAAACAACAACACCCTCTTCCTCCTTTTCAATTCTTGATAAAGCAGCCTCTAACTGAGGTCTGCAGTCACAACGCAATGATCCAAAGGCATCGCCAGTCAAGCATTCTGAATGCATTCTTACTAATACAGGTTCACTTAGTTTTGATGATTTTTGTTTAACTAATGCAACATGCTCTGAACCATCAAGCTCATTAATATATCCATAGGCTTTGAAATTTCCAAAAATACTTGGAAGAACAGCATCGGATTTTCTATAAACAAATCTCTCAGTTTGAAATCGATAACTTATTAAATCGGCTATTGATATTAATTTCATCCCCCACTGTTTTGCATATTCTTTTAATTGTGGAAGTCTTGACATTGAGCCGTCAGGATTTTGTATTTCACAAATTACCCCAGCAGGATATAGTCCTGACATTGCGGCAATATCTACTGCTGCTTCTGTATGACCAGCTCTTTTTAAAACTCCTCCTTTTTTAGCTCTTAATGGGAATATATGTCCTGGTCTTCTTAAATCCTGAGGTTTTGTGTTTGGATTTATGGCAACTTGAATAGTCTTTGCTCTGTCTTCAGCTGAAATCCCTGTCGAAACGTTATTTTCAGGCCCAGCATCGATGGAAATAGTAAAAGCTGTTTGATTCTCATCTGTATTTCTATCTACCATTAAAGGTAAATCTAAGGAATCTAGTTTTTCACCTTGCATAGCTAGACATATAAGTCCACGTCCCTCCGTAGCCATAAAGTTAATTTGTTGGGGCGTTGCAAACTGAGCAGCACAAATTAAATCACCCTCATTTTCTCTTCTTTCATCATCTACCACAATTATGCATTCGCCATTCCTAATTGCAGCTAATGCATCGCTGATGGGATCAAATTCAATTTTAAAAGATTCATTTATATCCAAAATTGTTCCATTATTTGATTTGGGACTTGTTTCTTTCATTATTCCTATCAATATAGAAAAATAGTGTTTTAGTTATTCTAAATTCAACACTTTATAATCCTATCTCAAAGTCTGCCAATTCAAAGAAATGAATGTTGCAATAGTAGGTGCTACTGGTTACGGCGGTATTCAAGCGGTAAATCTATTAAAGAAAAATAAAAATTATAAAATCTCATTTTTAGGAGGTAATAAAACTTCTGGCTCAAAGTGGAATGATAATTTCCCTTTTATTTATCTTGATAATGATCCTTATATAGAAGAAATTTCAGTAGAGAATATCTCTAATAATGCTGATGTCGCTTTGCTTTGTTTACCAAATGGCCTTTCCTCCACTTTTACGAGGAAATTGTTAGATAAAGGAGTTAAAGTTATTGATTTATCAGCTGATTATAGATATAAGTCTTTAGATGAATGGAAGAAAGTATATTCCAAGGAAGCTGCTATTTATAAAAGAAATGATAATGATTTATGTAATGAAGCAGTCTATGGTCTCCCGGAAATCAATAAAGAATCCATTTCAAAAGGAAGATTAATTGCATGTCCAGGATGTTACCCTACATCAGCTCTTATTCCACTAGCACCTTTTCTTTCGCAGGGAATTATTGAAAATGAAGGTATTGTGATTGATTCTAAAAGCGGAACTTCTGGTGGGGGAAGAGAACCGAGCCAAAAGCTACTTTTATCAGAATGTGGTGAGGGACTAACAGCATATGGATTGATAAATCATAGACATACTTCAGAAATAGAACAAATAGCATCGATAATTTCTGGAAATAAAATTGAACTGCTTTTTACTCCTCATTTGGTTCCAATTTCAAGGGGTATGTATTCAACAATATATGGGAGATTAAGAGATCCAGGATTAACCTCAGATGATTGCAGAATACTTTTGGATAATTTTTATAGAAAGTTTAAAAATATTAAAGTCTTACCTGTAGATACATTCCCATCAACAAAATGGGTTAAAAACACAAACCAAATATTTCTTTCTGTAAAAGTTGATATTAGAAATGGAAGGATTATTATTTTATCTGTTATTGATAATTTGTTAAAAGGACAGACTGGTCAAGCTATTCAAAATTTAAATATTATGAGTGGTTTTTCAATGGATGATGGTCTTGAACTAGTTAATAACTTTCCATAAAATTATTTCTTATCAAATAACCAGCATGAGAAATTGAGAGAGGTAAAATTTTATGTTCTAGTATTTGTATTTTTTTAGATAGAGTATCAATATTGTCATTTTCTAAGATTGACAATGCAGCTTGCATAATAAGTAAGCCACTATCTACCTCTTCCTCAACAAAATGTACTGAACAACCAGTTATTTTTGAACCATTTAATATAGAATCCTTTATCGCTGAACCTCCCTTATAAGCAGGAAGTAATGAAGGATGGATATTTATTATTTTGTTCTTAAATTTATTTATAAAAAATGGAGTGATAATTTTCATCCATCCTGCCATTACAACAAGTTCAACATCGTAATGAATTAAGGTATTTACAATTTCTAATTCAAATGCCTCCTTTTGCAGAAAGTCTTTGCCTCTTATAATTTTGTGAGGTATTTTTTTACTTTCAGCTCTCTTTATACATCCTGCATCATCTTTGTTAGTTATTAGAACTTTTATATCTATATCTAATTCTCCTTTTTCTGAGAGATTAATTAATTCCTGAAAGTTTGTTCCTTTCCCAGAAGCAAGTACACCTATTTTTAATTTAGGGGAAAATCTTCTAAATTCAGATATCTCAGGCGAAATTATGTAATTAAATGATCTATCCAAAATTTTTTTATTTTATCCAATGATAAATTCATATGAAATAAAAAAAACCCTCAATTTTAATTGTTTATATTCAAAAACATATTTATTTGAAGATAATAATTTAAACAAATTTAAATGATTCAAATCTATGTACTATTCGTATAGATATAATTGAATAATAAATAAAAGAAACAAATATATAAAATGAATGGAGATTTAAACTCTTGGGATAAATTTTGTAATTATCTTTGGTTTGATAAAAAATTAAATATTTGGTTAGACATAAGCAAAATTAATTTCACAAGTAAAGAGATAAATAATTTAGAAGATAAATTTAAAGATGTTTTTTCATCAATAAAAGAATTAGAAAATGGTGCAATCTCAAATATTGATGAAAATAGACAAGTTGGACATTATTGGCTTAGAAATCCATCAATTTCACCTTCTTCAAAAATAGGCGAAGAAATTAGAGCAGATATTAATTCAATCTCTGAATTTGGAAAACAAATTTTAAATGGTAATATTAAGAATAAGAATAATCAGCAGTATACTGATGTTCTATGGATAGGAATTGGTGGAAGTGGATTAGGACCATTACTTATTACAGAGTCACTGCAGAAGTGTTCTAAAGGCTTAAAATTTTCTTACATCGATAATGTTGATCCTTTTTTAATTAGCGAAAAGTTAGAAGAGTTATCTGAAAAATTATCAACAACATTATTTGTAGTAGTAAGCAAATCAGGTGGTACGCCTGAACCTAGAATTGCTATGGAAATTATTAAAAGTCACTGCGAAAACAATTCTCTTGAATGGAATTCTAATGCTATAGCTATAACTATGAAAGGTAGTAAGTTATTTAAAAAAGCTACTTCTGAAAATTGGTTAAAAATATTTAATTTGCAAGATTGGGTTGGTGGAAGAACTAGTATTACAAGCTCTGTAGGATTACTTCCCTTAGCTCTTATTAATGAAAATATCTCTGAATTTATCAGAGGAGCATCAATTATGGATGAAGCCACACGTATAAGTGATTTTAAAAACAATCCAGCAGCACTATTATCATCCGCATGGTATTTAACTGGGGATGGTATTGGAAAGAGAGATATGGTCGTATTACCTTATAGAGATAGGTTACAGGTTTTTAGTAAATATCTTCAGCAATTAGTAATGGAATCATTAGGAAAGAAATTCAATAGGAATGGTCAAGTAGTTAATCAAGGTATTTCCGTTTTTGGTAATAAAGGATCTACAGATCAGCATGCTTATGTTCAGCAACTGCGAGATGGTATTGATAATTTCTTTTGTATTTTTATTGAATTATTAGATTCTCCATCTACTAATATATTTGATGAAAAAGAGAATCCTAAAGAATATCTTTCTGGTTTTTTACAAGGAACCAGATCAGCACTCTCTTGTGAAAACAGACAAAGTATCACTATTACGTTAGAAAAGTTAAATTGTTTTTCACTAGGTGCCTTAATCGCTTTATTTGAGAGGGCTGTATCCTTCTACGCTGAATTGGTAAATATAAATGCATATGATCAACCTGGAGTTGAAGCTGGAAAGAAAGCAGCTGCAAATATTATTGAGTATCAACAAAAAGTAAGTAATTTATTAGATGATGGTGGAGAATATTCTATAAATGACATAACATCATTATTTGATAATTCAGTTAGTGAACCTATATTTTTTATACTCCGTGAAATGTGTTTCGGTAATGATAATTATTTAGTTAAGGGCGATTGGTCAAATCCAAATTCATTAGTTATTCAAAAAATAAATTCTTAAACAACAATATTCATTATTTTTCCTTTAACAATAATTATTTTTCTTATTTCCTTATCTTGAGTCCACTTTAATATGTTAGTTCTTTTAAGAGTCAATTCTTTAATTTGATCTTCACTCATATCATTATTAATATTTACTTTGTCTCTAACTTTTCCATTAACTTGTATTACTAGTTCATATGAGTCTTCCTTTAGTGCCTCGGCATTAAAAGAAGGCCAGTGTTCTAAATGTACAGATTTTTTAAATCCTATAAGATGCCATATTTCTTCTGCAATATGAGGTGCAAATGGAGCCAACAAAATACAAAATGTTTTTAAAGCATCAATTTTTAGATTATTGTTTATCTCATTAATGGAATTTGATAATGAATTATAAAACTTCATTAGTTCTGAAATCGCAGTATTAAATTGGTTATTTAATATGTCATTTGAAATTTCTTTTATAGCAATATTCATTGACTTTATTAAATTTTTTTCTTTATCTGGATAGGAATTAGATTTACTATTTATATCTTTTGCAAAATTTATATAAAGCTTCCAAATCCTACTTAAAAATCTAAATTGTCCTTCAACATCGGTATCTCCCCATTCTAAATCTTTTTCTGGTGGTGCTTTAAATAATATAAACATTCTTGCTGTATCTGCTCCATATTTTTTAATTACTGATTCAGGGTCTATTCCATTATATTTAGACTTAGACATCTTCTCAAAAAGAACTTCGAGTTTAGAATTGTCAATTGGATCTGTAGGATTTGATAAGTCAGTAATATCGGAAGGAGAAACATATTTACCAGTTTTATTGTTTTTATAGGCTGCGGCCTGAACCATTCCTTGCGTTAATAGTTTTTTGAATGGTTCATCAATATCAAATAGTTCATTATCTCGCAAAGCTTTAGTGAAAAATCTTGCATATAACAAATGCAATATTGCATGCTCTACTCCTCCAACATATTGATCTACAGGTAACCACTTATTAATTTCATTCTTTTCAAATGGCTTAGTTGAACATTTTGAAGATGGGTATCTTAAAAAATACCAAGATGAACACATGAAAGTGTCCATAGTATCAGTTTCTTTTCTTGCCGCTATTCCACATTTTGGACATGTTGTATTTATCCATTTTTTATTATTACCTAAAGCATTAATCTTGTTAGCGGAGATTTCTATATCTTTTGGTAATGAAACAGGCAAATCCGATTGATTTAAAGGAACAGCTCCACATTTTTTGCAATTAACGATGGGTATCGGACATCCCCAATATCTTTGTCTAGATATTAACCAATCTCTTAAACGATATTGAATTTTATTTTCGGCCCATCCATTATTTACTCCCTCCTCTGCAATTTTTAATTTAGCAATAGTATTTGCTATACCATTGTATTGATTTGAATTAATTAGATATCCATTTTCTACATAAGCATTATCAAGCTCCTTACTCTGTTCACTCTTATCCTTTACTATTACCTGTTTGATATCTATATTGTTTTTCTTGGCAAACTCAAAATCCCTTAAATCATGAGCAGGTACACCCATAACAGCGCCCGTACCGTATTCATCAAGAACATAACTAGCCACCCAAATAGGTATAGGTTCAGAATTAACTGGATTTATTGCGAATAAGCTAGTTTTTATTCCAATTTTTTCAAGTTCATTATTTTTATTATTTTTCAAATATTGTTTAAGATTTTCTATATCTTGTATGGTTTCTTGATCACTAATTTTTTTAATTAATGAATGATTAACAGAAATTGCTAAATAAGTAACTCCAAATAAAGTATCAGGCCTTGTTGTAAATACAGTTATTTTCTTTTCTGGATTGGTATTGATATTGAAATTAATATTTGCACCAATTGACTTTCCAATCCAATTATCTTGCATTATTTTTACTCTTTCTGGCCAATTATCTAATTTTTCTAAATCCTTCAATAACTCATCCGCATAATTAGTAATTCTTAAAAACCATTGCTTTAATAATTTTTTTTCAACTACTGCCCCAGATCTCCAAGATTTACCCTCTGAGTCGACTTGTTCATTCGCTAGGACTGTATTATCTATAGGATCCCAATTAACTTCTGATTCCTTTTGATATACAAGACCTGCCTTATATAACTCTAAAAATAGAAATTGAGTCCAAATATAATAATTTTCATCACATGTTGCAAATTCCCTATCCCAATCAACTGATAGTCCCAAAAGCTTTAATTGTGACTTCATATGAGAAATATTTTTTTTAGTCCAAACACTTGGACTAATTCCTCTTTCAATCGCAGCATTCTCTGCAGGCAAACCAAATGCGTCCCAACCCATTGGATGCAAAACAGATTTCCCTTTAAACCTTTGAAAACGAGCTATTAAGTCTGTAATAACATAATTCCTAACATGTCCCATATGAAGATTACCTGATGGGTAGGGGAACATTGATAACGCATAAAATTTTTCGCTATTTTCATTTAATTCATCGGTTTTATATAAATTATTTTCTGTCCATATTGACTGCCATTTATTTTCTATTTCAGATGGATTATATAAATTGGTATCATATTCATATTGTTTATCAGGAGAAATCACTTAATTTTTATTTATTAAATTATTATTTTAATATCCATTCTATAAAATAGAAATAGATTGTTAAAAGGATTAAATTATAATTAAAATTTAAGATATATGTTCTACAAATGAAAAATATAACATTTGAAAAATATCAAGGTAACGGAAATGATTTCATAGTAATTGATTCCAGAGGCAATAATTTATATAAAAATTACAAGGAAAAAAAATTTTTTGATATAAAAAAAATTTGTAACAGGCAATTTGGTATTGGAGCAGATGGTTTGATTTTTATAGAAGAACCTAATGAAGATAATTACGCAAAAATGATAATATTTAATTCTGATGGTTCTGAAGCACAAATGTGTGGTAACGGAATTAGGTGTCTAGTTGAATATCTCCACTTAAATGATTCAATTAAAAATAAAAATATTGAATATAAAATAGAGACCAAAGCTGGTTTAAAAATTGCAGAATACATAAATAATGAAATTAAAGTAAAAATGGGAGTTCCAATATTAGATAGTCATAATATTCCAACAAAAATTGAAAAAAAAATCAATTCAGTTCCTTATCATGATTTTATAGAGAAAAATTTTAACAGTACAGGTTATGCAGTAGGAATGGGAAATCCTCATTTAATATTCTTTGTACAAGAGTTAGATTCTATTGCTTTTAATAGACTTGGCCCTATATTTGAATCAAATGAATTATTTCCAGAAAAAACCAATGTTCATTTTTGTAAAATTATAAATAGAAATACTATCAAAGTAAAAGTATGGGAAAGAGGCGCTGGACCCACCTTAGCCTGTGGAACAGGAGCTTGTGCTATTCATGTAGCAGCTTATAAATTAGGCCTTTGTAATTCAGAAACCATAGTAACTTTACCGGGAGGTAATCTTAAGATTGATTGGTCAAAAGATGATAGTGAGGTAATTATGACGGGTAATGCTAAAAAGGTTTTCTCAGGATCAATGTTATTAAATTAATGGAAAATAATTTTATATATTTAGATAATGCATCTACAACTCCATTATCTGAGAATGTCTTAAATATAATTAATTCAACTTATAGAAATTATTGGCATAATCCATCATCTACATATGAGCTAGGAATAAAATGCTCTACATATCTTGAGAAAATTCGATCTAAAATTGCTGATATATTTGATGCAGTACCAGAGGATATAATTTTTACATCTGGATCTTCGGAATCGACACATATCGTATTTAGTAATATTAATGAAAATTTTAAAAATGGTAGAATTGTTATTTCAAATGTTGAACATCAGGCAACTATTATATGTGCTAACAAACTAAGAAAACAAAAATGGGATATATGTAAATGGACCGTTAATAATGATGGAATTATAAATATTTCTAATATTGATAAAACGTTAACCAAAGAAACTAAGCTTGTATCAATTATTTGGGGACAAAGTGAAATTGGGACAATACAACCTGTTCAATTTGTAGGGTCAAAATGTGAAGAATTAAATATAATGTTTCATTTAGATGGAACTCAAATATTAAGTAATGGAATATTCAGTTGGAAAGATCTAAATTGTGACTTTTTAAGCTTATCTGCTCATAAATTTGGAGGTCCAAAAGGAATTGGTATTCTTTTGACAAAAAAAAATTCTAGACTGATTTTAAAAAATGAAGACATATCACTTACTCAGGAATATTCAATTAGACAAGGTACACAAGCTTTGCCATTAATTGCAGGAATGTATGAATCATTAAAGAATATTAAAGGAAAAATAAAATTATATGATTACTTCACTGAATTTCCTTCAAACAATATTAATGATCTTAAAAATTATTTTTTTAATAAAATTAAGGATAATAATCACATAAAAATAACGGGCAGTATTAAACACAGGCTTCCGAACCATATTTCATTTTTACTATTAAATAAACAATATGAGCCTATAAGGGCTTACAAGATTATTAATTTCATGTCAAAAAATAATATTGCAATAAGTAGTGGAAGTGCATGTTCAAGCTCATCTGGGAAACCTAGCTCAACACTTAAAAATATTGGTTTTAAAGATGATGAACTATATTCAAATATTCGTGTTACCTTAGGTTCAATAAACAATAAGTCGGAAATAGATAAATTTTTAGAACTTATTCAAGTATGTATTGACAAATTTTAATGGAAACAAATTTCAGACTACCTAAGGATTTAAACGAATCTCTCAAAAATATGGAGTATGCAATTATTGCAAGTTTACTAGATTCAAATAAAAGATTTACTATCGAATTTAATTTTGAAGGATTGAAATTTAACAGAATTGGAATAACTATTTACAAGATATTAGCTAAAAATAATAATGTATTCATAACATTTGCTGATCAAGGTTCGGTTGCTTTGGCTCAAAGAGACTATCCAGATATCAAAGATAAAATCTTTACTTTTAAATCATTTAATGAATCAAATAATATAAATAATATTGATAGTGCGATGATATCGATACTCCCTCAGCCTTATGATTTCGATTCATTTGAACCTATGTCAGACAATTACAAAGGAACTCATTATTCATTAAATCCAAAATTTGAAGATCCTAATATTGGTATTGGTAGTGTTATTAGAGAGAGACGTAAAAACTTTGTTAAAGCTTGGAAAAATATTTATTTTCTTCAGCCATTAAATGGAGCAGCTCTTATGCATATTTATCCAAAGAACTGGTTACTTTTCAAAGAAGAAAATAAAAAATATTTTTTTAAAAAAGAATTCGAAATTAAACCTGACAATGAATCTATCTTTGTAAATTTATAGATCGAATGTGATAAAAAGAATTTATTCATTTTTCCTTATTGTTCTTGTATTAGTAACATCTCCTTTTTTTATAAGATATTTACTAATTAATCAAAAAATAAGTATTTTAAATAGTATTTATTTTAATTTCCCTGGAATAATTACTAAAAATAAAACATGTCCTACCTATGATGCTTTATTGAATAAAACCCTTGATAGTTCCTTTAGTGTATCAATAATAAATAAAAATGGGACATTAATTAGCTCCTATAATGGTGAATTACAAAGATTACCAGCATCAAATCAAAAATTATTTTCCTCAGCCTATGTTTTAAGTAAATATAAATTAAATAATAATTTAAAAACTTCCTTATTAAAAAATAAAAACAATTATTTTTTGATTGGTCAGGGTGATCCAGATTTAAATTATCAAGATATAATTAATCTTATTTCAAATGTTGAAGAAAATAAAAGTATAAACTTTAATATTGTAGAAATTGATTCCAATTTATATTGGCCTAAAGGTTGGACAAACACCGATAAACTTTATGAGTATGGATCTCCAATTACATCTCTTGCGATAGAAAGTAATCACAATAAGAATGACGATATTTATGCTTTAAAAAATTTTATTAATAATTATTTAAATAATAAATTTTTAAATTCAAATATAGATATCAAATTTGTTGATTCAGAAAAACAATTCTATTTAAAGGATGCTAAAGAGATAAATAAAATATACTCAAATCCAATTTTCTCTTTACTAACTTTAACAAATTCTGAAAGTCATAACTTCACGGCAGAATCACTCTTTAAAAATGCATCAAGTACATGGAACGATAATGACTATATAAAATTGAAAATATGGTTAAAAAATAAAGGTCTCCCAGTAAAGAATACTTTTTTTGCAGATGCTAGTGGATTATCTAGAAAAAATAAAATTACAACAAAGTTAGTTGTATTGTTTTTAGATAAAATGAGATATTCAAGAAATTTTAACGCATATCAATCTACACTTTCAATTACGGGAGTAAGAGGAACATTATCTAAACGATTTGTAAATACTGAATTATCAGGAAAGTTCTTCGGAAAAACAGGCACACTTTCAGATGTCTTTGCTTTATCTGGTTTTTTATATAAAAATCAGAAGCCAATGATTATTAGCATTATCCAAAATTCTAGTAATATTGATAAAGAAAAAGCTTTTAAGTTATTACGTGATCTGTATTACATGAAATCATGTAAATAAAAATATTATTTAAAATATTCTTTCAAATCCCTTTCAACAGGGGGAGGTACCATGTGATTAATTTCACCACCAAATTTTGCAACTTCTTTTACTAACGAACTACTAAGAAAACTAAAATTTGTATTTGTTGATAAAAATATAGTTTCAATATCATCATTAAGAGATTTATTGGTATGAGAAATTTGAAGTTCATACTCAAAATCACTCATTGCTCTTAAACCCCTTAGTATAAGATTAGCTTTAAGATCCTTTGCACAATCAACAGTGAGGCCGGAATAAGAAATAACTTCAATATTAGGTAAATGATAAAGCGAATTTTTTATTTGTAATATTCTTTTTTGAAGATTAAATGTTGGTGTTTTAGAAGTATTTTCTAAAACAGCAACAACTAAATTGCCAAAGATTTTTTCAGCCCTTTCTATTAAATCAATATGCCCGTTTGTTAATGGATCAAATGTACCTGGATAAAGAATTTTCATGAATTTATTATGATCGAATAAGAAATTTAGTTAAAATAAGTTTATTAGATACATCAATTATGACATTAAATCTAGAAGCAAAAAAAATCTTATTAAGAAAAATACCACACGGATTATTCATTTGTGGTGTTAGAGACGAGGATAAAAATGAAGTAAATGGATTCACTGCAAGTTGGGTTACTCAAGGTTCCTTTACACCCCCATTAGTCGTTATGGCAGTTAGAGCAGAGGGTTCTAGTCATGAAATAATAAAGTCCACAAATAAATTCTCATTAAATGTACTCAAAAGTGATCAAAAGGATTTAGCAGCTGTTTTCTTTAAACCCCAAAAAGCCTTAGGAGGTAGGTTTGAATCTGTTGAATTTAATTTAGGAGAACTTGGACTACCTATTTTAGTTGATAGTGTGGGTGGGGTTGAATGTAATGTTGTTGGAAGTGTAATTCATGGTGACCATACCGTTTTTGTAGGAGAAGTTCAATCTGCTTATTTGAATAATGATGTTGACTCACTAAATTTATCATCAACCGGCTGGAATTATGGAGGTTAATCGCTATATATGAGATATTCCTCTATCGAAACAAAAGATAATAAATATAATTTTAAAATTGAATATAAATTGATTAACAATAAGGAGTTATTAAAGTCAAGACTATCCGAAATCCCAAAAACATCTGGTTGTTATATTTTTAAAGATATAGATAATAATTTGCTCTATATTGGCAAATCTAAAAAACTACGCAGTAGAGTAAGTAGTTATTTCAATAATTTTTCAGATTTAACTCCAAGATTAAGTTTGATGGTTCGTCAAATAACTGAAATAGAAATTATTGTCACAGATAGCGAATATGAAGCACTTAATTTAGAATCCAATTTAATAAAAACAAATAAACCATACTTTAATATTCTGCTAAAGGATGATAAGAAATATCCATATCTTTGTATAACCTGGAGTGAGAAATATCCTCGAATATTTATTACAAGAAGAAGAAGAAATAGAAATAATTTAGATAGATATTATGGACCTTATGTTGATGTCGGATTATTAAGGAGAACATTATTTACGATAAAAAAAATATTTCCACTTAGACAAAGACCAAGGCCAGTTTATAAAGATAGAACTTGTCTGAATTATTCAATTGGAAGATGTCCAGGAGTATGTCAAGAAGTTATATCATCTGAAGATTATAAAAAAATAATGAAACAAGTATCAATGATATTTCAGGGAAGAAATGATGATTTAGAAATATTTTTGCAGAAAAAAATGTTGCAATTCTCAAATGATCTTGATTATGAAAATGCAGCAAAAATAAGGGATCAAATTTCTGGTTTAAAATTATTAACTGAATCACAAAAAATATCAATTCCAGATTCTTCAATTAATAGAGATATATTTGGAATAGTTTCAGAAAAAAACGTAGCTAGTATACAAATTTTCCAAATGAGATCTGGTAAGCTCATTGGAAGAATTGGCTATAGTCAAAAATTAAATAATGAAGATGAAAATCTTATACTCCAAAGGATATTAGAAGAGCATTATATGAATGTTGAAGGAGTAGAAATACCATCAGAAATTCTTATGCAATATAAACTTCCAAAACAAACAACAATTGAGGATTGGTTAACGGAGCTAAGAAAAAAGAAAGTAAAACTCATAATCCCAAAAAGAAATAAAAAACATGAAACAGTAGAAATGGTTTTGAAAAATGCAAAATTAGAATTAGATAGGATAATAAATGGGATACAAGATAATGAATCATCAATTGAAGATCTTGCCCAAATACTGGAATTAAGCGAACAACCTAAAAGAATTGAAGGTTATGATATAAGCCATATTCAAGGTACAGACCCTGTAGCGTCACAAGTAGTTTTTATTGATGGTATTCCTTCAAAACAGCATTATAGGAAATATAAAATTAAAGATCCAAACGTTTTTATTGGACATAGTGATGATTTTGCTTCGATATATGAAGTAATACATAGAAGGTTTAGAAAATGGTCAAGATTTAAAAAAAGTGGAGGTGATTTTACAATATTAAATGATAAAACGAATAGCAAATTAGACAATGAACTTTTATCAGATTGGCCTGATTTAATAATGATTGATGGTGGGAAAGGGCAGTTGAATGCAGCTATTAAAGCATTAAAAGAATTAAATCTTGAGGAAGAAGTTACTATATGTTCATTAGCAAAAAAAAATGAAGAAATATTTATTCCAGGCTTTACAAAGTCTCTTGATACTGATGAAAATCAAAAAGGAGTGCTTCTATTAAGAAGGATAAGAGATGAAGCACATAGATTTGCATTATCATTTCATAGAGACAAAAGATCTAAAAGAATGAATAGATCACAACTGTCCCAAATCAGTGGATTAGGGCCATCAAGAATAAGAGAATTGCTTGATCATTTCAAATCAATAGATGCGATAAGAATAGCTAGCAAAGAGGATTTATCAAAAGTTAAAGGACTTGGAAAAAATTCAGTAAATGATATATATGAATATTTTAATGAGTTATAAATATTAATTAATTTTTGAAAAATAGATTTCTTGATATTGTTAAATATAACTATATTAAAAATATATATATAAAAGATTTAGTAATTTGGCAGCTGAAGCATATCTCTGGTTTAAATCACTTCACATTATTGGTGTAATCGTTTGGTTTTCTGGACTTTTTTATTTAGTAAGACTTTTTATATATCATGAAGAATCTAAAAATTTGGATAATAAATTAAAAATCGCCTTTAATAATCAATACACCTTAATGGAAAAAAGGTTGGCGAATATAATCACAACTCCTGGAATGATATTAGCTTTAAGTATGGCTATATGCATGGTTATTATGCAGCCAAGTTGGTTAAGTGAGAAGTGGCTGCAAATTAAAATTTCTTTTGTTTTGGGATTAGTAATTTATCATTCATATTGTTATAAAATTATGTATTCATTGCAAAATGGTACCTCAAGCATTTCAGCAAAAAACTTAAGATTATTAAATGAATTACCTACTTTATTGTTATTTATAATCGTACTTTTAGTTATTTTTAAAAATAATTTTCCAACAAGTGTTGCTACATGGAGTGTAGTTGGACTTGTTATTTTCATGTTGGCTTCAATACAATTATATGCAAAGATTAGAAAGAAAAACGAGAATTCATTAAGTAATGAATAGGGAAGACTTAATAAAATTAACTTCCAATATTAATAAATATAGTTGTCCAAAAAATATTAATTTTCACTGTCATACAAAATTTAGTGACGGAAGTTTAGAACCATGTGAACTTTTAGAACAAGCTTATAAAAATAAATTACAATTTTTATCAATAACTGATCATCATACAATTAAAGCTCATGAATATATAAAAAAAAATAATATTCTCAAAAATTTTCCTAAAGATTCTTCTTTTAGATTAATTTCTGGAATAGAAATTAATTGTTTAATTCTAGGATGTTTAGTACATGTAATTGGATTGGGAATTGATATAAAAAGTAGATACCTTAATCCCTACATCCTTGGAGAATCTCCAATAGGTAATGATTTACATATAAAATCAGTTACGAAAGCAATAAATTTAGCTGGTGGATTATCATTTCTAGCACATCCAGCGAGGTACAGGATTCCATTTTATAAATTAATTCCAGAGGCCAAAATACAAGGTATTGATGGAATTGAGGTTTGGTACGATTATGAACTTAATGAAATATGGAAACCTAGTTTATTTGTCTGTTCAGAAATAGATAAATTAACAGATAAATATTCAATGCTAAAAACATGCGGAACAGATAGTCATGGACTTTCACTATTAGGCAGATAATTCAGAATTCGTTCTTTTCAATTATTGAATCAGTATTAATAATTATGTTCTTTAAATTTTCTATGACATCAGAAGGACAATTATTCCACATTTTTCTATTGACAATTTCAAGAAATCTTTGTGCAATGTCTCTTAAAGCCCATGGATTATTCTCTAGAAAGAAATTCTTAAGATCCTTATCACATAACCATGACTTATAAACATCCTCATAACACCAATCTGAAACTACTTCGGTAGTGGCATCAAAAGCATAAAGGTAATCTAATGTGGCTGAAAATTCAAATGCTCCTTTATAACCACTATCCTTCATTCCATTTATCCATTTAGGATTAAGAATTCTTGATATAACAACTTTATTAATTTCATCTTGTAATTTTGAAATTTTAGATAATCCATATTTAGATAAATCACCATGATATATTTCAGGTAATTTACCGCTTATTTTTTTTATTGCTGAAGTTAAACCTCCCTGAAACTGATAATAATCATCAGAATCTAAAATATCGTGTTCCTTATTATCTTGATTATGAACCACTAACTGCACATTCTTAAGAGCATTTTCTAATAATTTTTTATCCTCAATTGGTTCAAGGTTATCACTGTAAATCCACTTACTCCAATTAAGAAATGATTCTCCTAAATCATCAATATTTTCCCAACTAGAATTTGATATTAATTCTTGCAGGCCAGCTCCATATGAACCTGGCGCAGAGCCAAATATACGTTTAATTGGGTCACCATCCTTTAATGCTTGAGCAAGAGGGTTATATTTATAATTCTCATCAAGATTAGAAACAAGACTTATAGCTTTAGAAGTTAAATTAACTAACTGAGGAAATGCGTCTCTAAACATGCCCGAGATCCTTAACGTAATATCAACCCTTGGTCTATTGAGAACAGATAAAGGGATAATTTCTAAATCAATTACTCTTCTTGAGGTTCCATCCCAAATAGGTTTTAAGCCTAATAAATATAGTATTTGACAAATGTCTTCTCCACCATTTCTCATTGTGGATGTTGCCCAAACAGATATTGCTATATTTTTTAAATCCTCTCCATGGTCTTGTTTGTATAAATCAAGTATTTGAGACGCTGATTTACAACCAACACTCCATGCTGACTCAGTGGGCAAACCTCTCGAATCAACTGAATAGAAATTTTTACCAGTGGGTAAAGCTTCAGTTTTACCTCTTGTAGGGGCTCCAGATGGACCACTTTTTACATATTTGCCATTTAATGAATTAATAAATGATAATTTCTCATTATATGAAGAATTAATGATTGGATTTAGGATCTCATTTTTTAATAAAATAAAATAATAATTATGTTTTTCCTCCCCACAGAAATAGTTTATTATTTTTTCATTCTTAAATTTTTCTAATTTTTTTATATTGGCATACTTTTTATAAAAAAATAAATATACTAGATACTTTGCTTGTTGTTCCAAAAATTCAATAGACATTCTGAAGTTTAAAATATTTTTATTTGAAAACTTCATTAGAATTTTTTTATCTTTTTCGCTTAATTCCTGCTCATAATTATTCGTCCAAGGATTTAAATCTAGTTTTAAATTTTTTGCTATATATTGAAGAAGACCAATTCTTTTAGCATTTGGCACTCTAGCAATACACAAGAATAAATTTATTTCATTGATGTAATTCTGCCTTTTACCAAAAACATGCAAACCTGTTCTAATTTGAGATTCCTTAATTTTGCATAGAAATGAATCAATTTCTTCTACTTTATTGTTTTTATTCTTTAAGGTAATTTCACTAAAATCTTTTTTTAGTAATTTAAAAATGAATTTTTCTATTTCCTTAACACGATTAGAATTTAATAATTTTGCTTCAAAATATTCGTCTAAATAATTTTCCAATATTGAATATTTACCATATAATTCTGACCTATCTAAAGGGGGAGTTAAATGGTCAATAATTGTTGCAGCAATCCTTCTTTTTGCTTGTGATCCTTCGCCAGGATCATTTACGATAAAAGGATATATATTAGGTAGGGTTGGACAAATAATATTCGGAAAACATTTATTACTAAGACCTATAGATTTGCCAGGCAACCATTCGACAGTCCCATGTTTACCAATATGACATATAGCATTTGCATTAAAAACTTTTTCTATCCAAAAATACTGTGCTAAATATCTATGGGGAGGTGGCAGATCAGGTGAATGTATATCTCTATCAGTGAATGAGTCATATCCTCGTTGAGGTTGAATCAATAATATTACTTTTCCAAATCTAAGACCATTTATTGAGAAACCTTCATTATC
Organism: Prochlorococcus sp. AG-449-P16; assembly: GCA_003212175.1. Lineage (GTDB taxonomy): Bacteria > Cyanobacteriota > Cyanobacteriia > PCC-6307 > Cyanobiaceae > Prochlorococcus_A. The sequence continues at coordinate 612 of QCQN01000014.1, read as the reverse complement.
AAGATCGATAGCATCAGATGGTTTGCCCCAACGATTAACAATAATATTTTTAGGTTCGATTTCTAAGTTTCTCCAGTAATTTAAATATTTACTAAGTGGTAGGTATTCTAATGGATCATTATTTTGGGATTCAATATCATTAGTTCTAGTTTTTATGAGCAAGGACATTAATTCTGAAGAATCTTTAGGATAATGACAAGATCCAAGGTCATAACCTTCTTCTTTTAGCCAGTTGAGTATATTTATTATCGAAGATGGAGTATTAAGACCTACACCATTTCCTATTCTTCCATTTTTTACTGGATAATTACTTATTACTAAACAAATTCTTTTTTCAAAATTATTCAGTTTCTGAAGTCTTACATAATTTGTTGCTAATTTTGAAATCCATTCAATACCTGTTTTATCAGCTTTGTAACTTGTAATTTCACTGTAAAGTGTATTATCGATAGAAATTATTTCTTTAAAAGCAGAAGGACGAGTAGTAATTCTTCCATCAAATTCAGGTGTAATTACTTGCATTAATAGATCTGATGAATTCATTCCAATAGATGATTCCATCCAATTTTTTCTTGACATATTAGAAGAAAGAAGCTGTAATATTGGGATTTT
>QCQN01000013.1 GCA_003212175.1 Prochlorococcus sp. AG-449-P16 | reverse complement strand
CGACTATCATTTTCTATTCAGTAGAAGTAGAAATAATTCAGGAGTCAAAAGCACTTCATCGACTTTGTGGACAGCGAGGTGCATACGACTCGAAGAGGGCGAATAAATGCCCTCTTATTTTATTTTCAGGAAAATTTTACTGGTTTACTTCGCCAAATTCTATGAATCTTAAGCATTTAGAATGTAAAAAGTTAGATTCACCAAAAAATAAAAAATAATGTTTGTAAGTATTGATTTGTGCTTAGTTCCTATTGGTGTTGGAACTTCTTTGTCGCCTTACATAAAAGAGTGTATTGAAATCATAAAAAGTGAAGGACTCAACTATGAATTAGGGGCGAATGGAACTGCTATAGAAGGAGATTGGGATAAAGTATTCGAATGTGTTAAAAAGTGCCATGAAAAAATTCATTCAAAAGGCGCTCCTAGAATTTATACAACTATGAAAGTAAATACAAGAACTGATAAAGAACAAAAATTTTCAGATAAAGTAAAAAGTGTATTAGAAAAGTAATGTAAAGAGAAAATAATTACGATAATGATGGATTAGATCCATCCGAAGAATATTTCAGAAAGAAAAAAGGTAAAGATGAGGAAACATATTTCCCTCTAGAAGAATCAGAACCGCCGCACTAACAATAAGGAGTAGTAAATTTGTTAGAGGATAATTGGCAAATAAAATTTTGGATTTTTAAGTTATGTGTAAGGGTCGATTTTCAACTAATTTTCAACTATAAGTAAAAAAACTAGTCATAAGTGCAATCTAAATTTTTTTCAACTAAAAAAATATAAATTTGCTATTTGAGTTTAGTGATACTATTAGATATCAAAACTCTGCTTGAAAAGTCCAATCAATAGTGATTAGCAACTTTTCTGTGATGAACTGCTGTCTTGCATGATAAGTCAGAAACATTACCATTTTCAACAATTCCATAAATTATCCAATGGTCTGGAGTCTCCAGTCTGGAACAAACTTTACAATCTAAAAAGGCGAGTGAATCTGAGAGGACTGGTCCTCCTTCAGCGATGTTGCTAATTACATCTACATCAGCAAATCTATCAGCTCCAGGGGCAAATCTTTTTAAAAAATGTCTGAACATTTTTTGATAGTTATCTTCTCTCAAGATATTCACAACAAAACCTTTCCCAACTTGCATATATGATTCAATAGCTCTATCTTTTGCTACTGCAACTGTAATACCTGGTGGAGAAAAGCTTGCTTGACTAACCCAACTTGCGACCATTGCACTTTGTCTAAACGTCGAACCTTCACCTTGGCTCGCTGTAACTACATATAATCCTCCACTTAATCTACCTAACGCTTTATCTAAATTTGAATCAAGACTCTTCATAGAGGCAATATTTTTCTTTTTATTAATCAATTGACCTAAGTCAGTTCCAGCTTCTTCGAATCTTTGATAAACAATGGGGTCTGGAATATTTTTAACTCTTAAAGGGGAGAAAGCTTCTTTTTGGCCAAGTTCTCTTAATTTATTTGCTAAGGAATCTATTGGTTCATCATTTCCACCAAATGCATCAAAAACAGCAGTAAATTGTTTTGGTTTTAATGCCGCAAATAAAGTACCTAGAGATTCTTTTAATTCATTATCTGAGTTAACTGGCCATGTGGGAATGACAACTGCTTTTGATTCGGAAATTAAACTTGTTAATTCTTGCGGGTCAGAAGATCTTAAATCAATTAATTGAACCTGTGCATCTGCTTTACTGATTCCATGAGATATCGCTTGACTTAGTCGGTCACAATAGCCATAGTCGCTTATATAGCAGACTGAAACAAAATCATTACCTTTGCTTTTATTACTACTCCATTCTAGATATTTTCCTTTCCAAAAATTGACCTGATTATGGAGCAAAGGCCCATGCCCAACAGCTATCGTTTTTAATTCAGGTAGCTTATCTATTCTTTTAATTGCCTGCAGAACGCTTCTAGCGTTTGGACCCATAAGGCAATCGTAATAAAAACGGAAATCATCGTATATTTCTTTTTGATCTGTGTCAAAAAATTCGTCAGAACAATAATGGAGTCCAAATGCATCGCATGTGTAAAGAACATGTGTGCTGTGATCATATGAAAATATGGTGTCTGGCCAATGTAAATTTGGTGCACTTATAAATTCAATATTATGTTCTAACCCGCTAATACGATTGGTTCCGAGATTTAAAAATTCTCCACTCTTCACCTCTAGACGCTTAAAGGGAATATGTATTTGGTCTTCAATAAATTTAAGGGCTAATTTTGATCCAACTACTGTGATATTTTGGTTTAATTCTAGAAGATTACCTATTAAACCAGAATGATCAGGTTCTGTATGGCTAGTAATAAGATAATCAACTTCTTGCGGATTAACTTTTTTCAGTAATTCTTCAAGCCATAATTCTTTAAACTTTGCATGACTAGTATCAATAATTGCTATTTTTTCGCCTTTAATAATAAAGCTATTGTAAGTAGTTCCATTTCTTAAACCAAATTCAATATCAAATCTACTGCGATCCCAATCCAAGGATCTTATGGCACAAGAATCATCAGTGAAGTTTTGAGATTGGACTGTCAACTTGTTATTTATTTGTGCCAATTTAGAATTGCTTGTAGGGGCAGAGGCTATCATAGAATAATTCGCTTTATATAATGACTTTAGTTATATAGAATATAAATCCGCGTGATCATTTTTGCGAAATAACCGAAATTACGCTTTTCTTTAATTTTTTATTTTTCTTATTCTGGATAAATGACATCTCAACTAATTAAAAAAATAGTTACCGGAGATGAGATAAGAAATGCTTTTTTAAAATTTTACAGTGAAAAATTACATAAAATCATTCCAAGTGCATCTTTGATTCCAGATGACCCTACGGTTATGCTCACAATTGCTGGAATGCTACCTTTTAAACCAGTTTTTTTAGGTTTAAAAGAAAGACCATCAAAAAGGGCTACATCTAGCCAAAAGTGCATCAGAACAAACGATATAGAGAACGTTGGAGTTACAGCCAGACACCACACTTTTTTTGAAATGCTTGGGAATTTCTCTTTTGGGGATTATTTTAAACGAGAGGCTATTCAGTGGGCTTGGGAATTAGTTACAAATATTTATCAACTTTCTGCTGAAAATATAATTGTGAGTGTTTTTAACGAAGACGGAGAGTCTGCAAAAATTTGGAGAGATGAAATTGGTATTCATCCAGATAGGATCGTCAAACTAGGAGAGAAAGACAATTTTTGGTCATCTGGCAAAACAGGTCCATGTGGACCTTGTTCAGAACTTTATTATGATTTTCACCCAGAAAAAGGTCTGCAGAATATTGATTTAGAAGATGGAGATCGTTTTATTGAATTTTATAATCTTGTTTTTATGCAATATAATCGTGACCCTAATGGAAAATTGACAGATTTAAAATTTAAAAATATTGATACAGGAATGGGCCTTGAAAGGATGGCTCAAATATTGCAAAAAAAGCAAAACAATTATGAGACAGATTTAATTTTTCCTATCATTCAAAAAATTTGTGAGATTGCAAATATTGATTATCATTCTTCAGATGATAAAAACAAAATTTCTTTAAAAATTATTGGGGATCATACAAGAGCTGTTATTCATTTAATTTCTGATGGAGTAGCAGCAAGTAACCTCGGCAGGGGATATATATTAAGAAGGCTTATTAGAAGAATGGTCAGACATGGGAGATTATTAGGCATAACAAATGAGTTTTTACCTCATATTGCTACTGTCGGGATCAATTTAATGCAAAATAATTATCCTGATTTAAAAAATAATAATGATTTAATTTTGAACGAGATAAAAATTGAAGAAGTAAGGTTTAGGGAAACTCTTGAAAGAGGAGAGAAATTGCTAGATGAGTTAATTTCTTCAGGTCAGAAATTAATTTCTGGTTTTAAAGCTTTTGAACTGTATGATACTTACGGATTTCCTCTAGAACTTACTGTAGAAATTGCTGAAGAAAATAGTATCAGTGTAGATGTAAAGGGTTTTGAAGAAGAAATGTATGCACAAAAAGAGAGAGCTAAAGCTGCTTCAAGTAATATTGATTTGACATTAGAAGGATCATTAGAGCGAGAAATAGATCTTTTTAACAATACTGTTTTTAATGGTTATGACTCACTTCTTTCGGAAGCTGAAATAAAGGGTATTTTCTTGGATTCAACATTAGTTAAGCAAGCAAGTGAGGGTCAGAAAGTTTTAATTGTTCTTGATCAGACAACTTTTTATGGAGAATCTGGCGGTCAAGTTGGTGATATTGGAACGATATTTTCAAAAGATTTAGAGGTTTTGGTTGATAATGTTATTCGAAAGAAAAATGTTTTTTTACATTATGGAACGATCAAAAAAGGAATATTAACTATTGGACAAAAAGTTAAGACTAATGTTAAATCCTCTAATAGAGCTAAGGCTGCTGCAAATCATACAGCTACCCATTTATTGCAATCTGCTCTGAAATCAATCGTTAATGAAAGTGTTGGACAAAAAGGTTCATTAGTAGCCTTTAATAAATTAAGATTTGACTTTAATTCTTCAAATCCTATTTCTAAAGATCAAATTACTAAGATTGAGACTTTAGTTAACTCTTGGATTATGGAAAATCATATCCTAGAAATAAAAAATATGTCTAAGAGTGAAGCTCTTGAGAAGGGTGCAGTGGCCATGTTTGGAGAAAAATATGATGATGAAGTACGCGTTGTTAATGTGCCAGGAGTTTCAATGGAACTTTGTGGCGGCACACACGTTAAAACTACATCCGAATTAGGTTATTTCAAAATAATTAGTGAGGAAGGAATCTCAGCCGGAGTAAGAAGAATCGAAGCATTATCAGGCCAATCAGCATTAGACTTTTTCAGTGATAGAAATGCTTTAGTAAATCAACTAAGTGATTTGTTAAAAGCTAATCCTAATCAACTTTTTGAAAGAGTTAATACTTTGCAGGCAGAGCTTATTAATAAGAATAAAGAGATACAAAAAATGAAAGATGAAATTGCATACTTTAAATACTCTTCTATAAAATCATCCGCAGAAATAGTAAATTCTTTTTCAATTTTAGTAAATCAGCTTGATGGCTTAGATGGGAATTCTTTGCAATCTGCAGCACTTAATTTAACCTCTCATTTGGGAAATAAAGCAATAGTGATTCTTGGGGGAATACCAAATCCAGAAAATAGAAAGTTGTTATTTGTAGTTTCTTTAGGTGATGATGCAGTAAAAATAGGATTACATGCAGGTAAATTAATTAATGAGATTGCAAGAATTTGTTCTGGAGGTGGAGGAGGAAAGCCTAACTTTGCTCAAGCAGGTGCTAAGGATATTGATAAGTTGAGTGATGCTTTAGATTATGCAAAAAATCATTTGCAAAAAACATTAGATAGTCATTCTGATAAATAACTACTTTTTCTTAGACTTATTTCGATTTGATCCATTAATTTCCTTGCTTCTTTAATAGTTAATTTTTTTTGATCAATTGCTGATTCAGTATTAATTCTTATAGATTCAACCAAAGAAGCTGAACTGTAATCTAATAATTGTAAAATTTCAGATTTACTATCCTCTTTAATAATATTTTTGACCTTATATGAATTATCTTGATTTATATCTATATGAACAACGTTTGTACTGCCAAATAAATTGTGTAAGTTTCCTAATGCTTCTTGATAGGCTCCAGTCATAAAAATTCCAATTAGGTAATCTTTATCTTGTTCTGGCTTATGTAAATTTAGTAATGATTTAATTTTTCCATCATCAATAAAATTATTTAGTTTTCCATCTGAATCACAAGTTAAATCTGCAAAGTTGCCTTTACAGTACGGCTCCTCTAAGTGCCTATGTATTGGCACTATTGGAAAAATCTGATTTATTGCCCAACTATCGGGAATAGATTTAAAGATAGATAAATTTGCATAATAAGTTGATGCAAGAGTTTCTGGAATTTCAGATAAATCAGGATGATTGATTTCATCATTATTAAGGTTATTAGAAATTTCTTTTGCGCAAGCCCTGGTCAGTTCTTCGGCATAAGCTCTTTCTGATAAACTTAAAAATCCTAATCTAAAGGCAACTAAGCAATCTTCTTTAAACTTTTTTGCATCATTCCATAGTTCAATTATTCGAGATAAATTTATTTTTTTATTTTTAAGTTTTTTTAGTTCATAGAAAGTTTCAAGTAAATTTGAAATTATTAATTGCTGATTTTTTTTATCAAAAATTTGTAGTTTTGAACTGACATGGCTTGTTCCTAAGACATTAAAAATTAAAACTGAACAATGACTAATTATTGCTCTTCCACTTTCTGAGATTATTGTTGGATGCTCGATATTATTTAATTCACATGAATCTTTAATGGTTGCAATTACATCGTTAGCATAATTTTGAAGAGAATAATTAGTAGAGGTTTTGGAGGAGGTTTTAGTTCCATCAAAATCTATCCCTAATCCTCCCCCAACGTCGATATATTGCATTGGGGCTCCTAGTTTGCATAGTTCAACATATATTTGACTCGCTTCTTGTAATGCGTCTTTGATCACAGCAATATCACTTATTTGACTTCCTATATGAAAATGGAGCAATTTCATTTCTTTGATAAGATTTGCTTCTTTCAGTTTTTTTATTGTCGTCATAATTTCTGGGATTGATAATCCAAATTTGGAATTATCTCCAATAGATTTACCCCATCTACCACTACTTTTACTTGATAACTTTGCTCTAATTCCTATCAATGGAGTCGCGTTCAGTTCTTGAACTGCTTGAATTATTCTTTTTACCTCATCTTGTTGTTCAATAACTATTATTGGATTCTTGCCGAGTTTTCTGGCCAAAGTAGCAATCTCAATATATTTCTTATCTTTATATCCGTTGCATATTAATAATGAATTTTGGTTTTCAAGAAGTGCAAGGCCAATTAGTAATTCTGATTTACTTCCTACTTCTAAACCAAAATTCCATTGGCTACCAAACTCTATTATCTTTTCTAGGACATTTTTCTGTTGATTACATTTGATAGGAAAAACGCCTTGATAGATGTTCTTATATTTATAAGTTTTTATTGCATTTAAAAAAGAGTCATGTAATGCATTGATTCGATCTTCCAAGATATCGTTAAATCTAATGATTAATGGCGTATTTATTTCTCTGCTTTTAAGTTCTTTGACAAGCTTAAAAAGATCAATCTTTTTTCCTGATTTGATATCTTTGGTTACTGAAATATTTCCTTTGGAATTAATAGAAAAATATTTATCCCCCCATTTGTCAATGTTGTAAGTCGAAATGCTATCCTCAATAGTCCAATTTTTTTTTAATTTTTTTGGCTCAAAATTGGTCAATTTATGTCTGTGTAATTAAGAAATGTTTTTGAAATAACTCAAAACAATATCTTTTATTTTAATGATTACTTGCCAAGTTACCACCCAAAAGTTGAATATACATAGAGTGATTATTAATTAAATGACCAAAGAGAGAACATTTATTGCAATTAAACCAGATGGAGTGCAAAGAGGATATGTTTCCGAGATTATTGGCAGATTTGAAAATAAAGGATTTAAGTTGGTTGGTTTGAAACAATTAATCCCTTCAAAAGATCTTGCTCAAAATCATTATGGAGTACATAAAGAAAGACCTTTTTTTGGCGATTTAGTTGATTTTATTTCAAGCGGTCCGGTTGTTGCCATGGTATGGGAAGGCGATGGAGTTATTTTGAGTTCTAGAAAATTAATAGGTGCAACAAAGCCTCTTGAAGCAGAACCTGGGACAATTAGAGGAGATCTAGCAATTGATATTGGGAGGAATATAATTCATGGGTCTGATGGAGAAGATACAGCAAAGTTTGAAATTAATCTCTGGTTTAACAAAGAGGAACTATGTGAGTGGGAAACTTCTGATTCAAAATGGCGATCTGAAAATTAAAATTTAAGTCTTAAATCTATCTAAACTAAACTTCTCTAAAAAGATTTTTTCTGTTTTTTTGAGACTAGTTTTTTGAACTAATTTAAAAAGAAGATTACTTGTAATTGCGGAGAATAAAACTCCGTTTCTATAATGTCCTGTAGCTAGAAAAAGGTTTTCAATTTCTGATTTTCCGATTATTGGTTGAAAATCAGGTGTGCAAGGTCTAAATCCCCACCAATGTTCCATTTGTGGCCAATTAACTGCTTCAGGTAATAACGAACATATACCTTCTTGTAGTTCTTTTATCCCATTGGGTGTATTCCCTTGAGTAAATTTTGAATCTTTTTCGACTGTTGCTCCAACTACAATAAGTCCATCATCACGAGGTACTAGATAAGTTTTTGGACCAAAAATAACTCTTTTCAAAAAATTTGTTGGACCTTGTATTGATAGCATTTGTCCCTTTACAGGAAAAACTGGAATCTTATTGAAAATTTTTTTACTCCAAGCGCCACTGCATAGAATTGCTTTTTCACAATAAATTTTTTTTAATTCTCCTGTTGCGCATAAAACTTTTGCCCCAATAAGTTTGTTTTCCTCTAATGTCAAATCCTTTACTTCTGATCCTTCATGAAATTCGACTCCATTCAAGGAGCATGCCCTTTCCAGAGCACGCATCAGTCTTCTTCGGTTATCTATCTGACCATCTTGTTCAAAAAGTAAACCATGTTTCCAAATGGAATTTATTCCATGAATTTCTGTTTGAAGTTTTTTTTGATTTAAATATTTGCCATATTCATAAGTCGGAAACTCCTCAAGATCTTTTTTATTTTTAAAAGGAACTACTATTCCACATTTTTTTAAACCGCATTCAATACTACTATCTTGTTCAATACTTTTTATCCATTTTGGAATTAGACTTTGACTTTCTTGGCCAAATTTTAGTAATTCATCTTCAAGCCCTTCAGCATGAGTAGCTAACATCCCTGCAGCAACAAATCCAGCAGATTCATTTCTGTTTTTGCTTAAAACTAAAACTTTGAAATTATTTCTAGCAAATTCATAAGCAATAGATAAACCTATTAGTCCTCCGCCAATAATTAAAATTGAATTTTTTGTTTCTTGAGTCATTTAATATTTAATATTTTTATTTGTGTTTTGGTCATCTTTTTATTTATATCCAATAATATTAGTAAAGAGACTTTTAATAATGAACAATTTTGAATCTTGGGAAGCTGTAATTGGTTTGGAAACTCATGTACAGCTTAATACGAAAAGTAAAATATTTACATCTGCGTCAACGGTTTTTGGTGATTCACCGAATACTCATATAGATCCTGTAGTTTGCGGTTTACCAGGAACTCTCCCAGTTCTGAACGAGACTGTTCTCGAGTACGCTGTAAAAACTTCTCTAGCATTGAATTTAAATGTTGCAGAGCATTGTAAATTTGATAGAAAACAATATTTTTATCCTGATCTGCCCAAAAATTATCAAATTTCACAATTTGATGAGCCACTAGCTGAAAATGGCTGGTTGGAAGTTGAAATAATAGAAAAGGACAAAGAACCTTATACTAAAAAAATTGGTATAGAAAGGCTACATATGGAAGAAGATGCTGGTAAATTAGTTCATTCAGGCAGTGACAGATTAGCGGGTTCTAAGTATTCTTTAGTTGATTACAATCGTGCAGGAATAGCACTATGTGAGATTGTAAGTAAACCAGACATTAGAACAGGTAAAGAGGCATCTGAATATGCTTCTGAGATTAGAAGAACAGTTAGATATCTAGGAGTATCAGATGGAAATATGCAGGAAGGTTCATTAAGATGTGATGTCAATATTTCAGTAAGAAAAGGACCTAATGCTCCTTTTGGTACCAAAGTGGAAATTAAGAATATGAATTCTTTTTCAGCAATTCAAAAGGCTTGTGATTATGAAATAGCTAGACAAATAGAAGTTTATGAAAATGGAGGAAAGATTTTCCAAGAAACTAGATTATGGGATGAAGCAAAGCAATCAACAAAAAGTATGAGATTAAAAGAGGGTAGTAGTGACTATAGATATTTTCCTGATCCTGACTTAGGACCAATTGAGATAACAAAAGCTCAAAAAGAAATATGGTTGAAAGAGCTACCAGAATTACCTTCCAAGAAAAGAAGTAAATATGTAAGTGAATTTGGGTTGTCTGCATACGATGCACGGGTAATTTCTGATGAAATTAATATGGCAACTTTTTTTGAAGAAACAGTAGCTAATGGTGCTGAGGCAAAACTAGCTTCAAATTGGGTCACTAGTGATATTGTGGGCTATTTAAAAGCAAACAAATTAAGTTTTAGTGAATTAAAGCTTAGTCCAGAAAATCTAGCTGAAATGATTGATATGATTTCAAAAAATACTATAAGTGGAAAAATTGCAAAAGAAATTTTACCTGAACTTATTCAAAAAAATATATCACCAAAAAATATAGTTGAAGAAAAGGGGTTAGCTATGATATCTGATTCTGCAAGCATTTTACCAATAATTAACGAACTTATTACCGAACATCCAAATGAAGTTCAAGCATTTAAAAATGGAAAAACTAAATTAATTGGTTTCTTTGTTGGTCAACTTATGAAAAGAACAAAAGGTAAAGCTGACCCTAAACTTGCAAATAAACTTCTTATGGAAAAATTAAATAGCTAAAGCTTAAAGAAGCTCTTTTATCGTATTGACCCATTTATTTTGATTATCCGAATTATCTAAAATAATATCTGAAAATTTTCTTTTTTCTTCAAAACTTAATTGAAAATTTATCAATTCATATGCTTGTTTTTCGCTAATTTTATCTCTTGTGATAAGTCTGTTTTTTTGTAGTTCTTTAGGACATTTAACTAACCATATTTCAGTGCAAATATCTTCAAATTTTGCTTCAAACAATAATGGAATAACCAATACTATAGTTTGATCATTTCTGTATTGACTGCATTCTTCTATCATTCTTTCTTTAATTAAGGGGTGAAGTAGTTTTTCAATCCATTCCTTGCTTGCTGAATGTTTAAAAATGATTTTCCTTAAAAGTTTTCTGTTTATTTCCCTTTTTGAATTGCTCTTATTATCAATAATTTGATTACCAAAATAATCTAAAATTTTCTTATATCCATATGTGTTTGGTTTGATTAATTCTCTTGAAAAATGATCTGCATCTAATATTGGTATGTTTTTATGTTTCCTAATGTAATTAGTTATGGTTGTCTTCCCACTTGCAATACCTCCTGTTAAACCAATCCTTCTTTGGTTGTTTTTTGATTTTTGAAGAATATCCATATAATTAATAATAATCTAATTACTTAGTTTCTTTAGCATTAAAGAGTAGTTATTATGAATTAAAATACCAAAAAGTTTGAGCCAGTTAGATTCCAATTGGTCGTTTGTTGATGACAGTAAGGTAACACCCAATGGGTTTCTTTTTGCTGGGATATCTGCTGGTTTAAAAGTTTCTAATAAAAAAGATTTAGCACTAATACTCGCTCCAGAAGGAAGTGTTTTTAGTGGGATGTTTACCCAATCAATAGTTCGGGCTTCTTGTGTGGATATGTGTGAGGAAAGGATTAAAACAACTTCAGGTTTTGTAAGAGCAATACTAATTAATTCTGGACAAGCAAATGCATGTACAGGAAATCTTGGCATTCAACATTTTCAAATTGCTACAGGAAAGATTGCGGAACTTTTAGGAATAAAAGAAGAAGAAGTTTTAATGTGCTCAACTGGTGTAATTGGTGTTCCAATACAAATAAATAATTTAGTAAAAAATTTACCTAATTTAGTTACTGATTTAAAGGATAATAATTTTCAAAATGCAGCAGAAGCAATTTTAACTACTGATTTGACTTTAAAAAAAGTGTCAATAGAGACGATTATTCAAGGCAGAAAAATAAAAATTGCAGGATTTGCAAAAGGTTCAGGAATGATTTACCCCAACATGGCTACAATGCTTGCTTTTCTAACCTGTGATGCGGGTATTCAAAAAGAAGAATGGGACAAAATGATTGCTATTGCGGTTAAAAAATCTTTTAATGCAATATCAGTTGATGGAGAGACAAGCACAAATGATTCTTTTGTTGGAATAAATGCAGGAGAGAAAATCGAAAAAAGGTTTTTCCCAATTATCCAACAAGGGATTGATATTGTATGTCAGAATTTGGCAAAAAATATTGCAAGGGACGGAGAGGGAGCAAATTGTTTATTAGAAGTTTTGGTTCAAGGAGCAAAAAATACAGATGATGCAATTATGCTCGCAAAATCTATTTGTAATTCTGCTTTAGTAAAAACTGCGATACATGGTTGTGATCCCAATTGGGGACGAATCATTTCGGCTGCAGGTAATTCTGGTGTTAAATTTAATTTAAATGACGTTGACTTGTATATAGGAAACGCTCAAATTTTGGAAAACGGCAAGTTAAATAAATATGATCCACAAAAAGTCAGAGACTATATTAAGTCCAGAATGACAGGAAGATATTTAGTAGATGATATTGTAAAAATTATGATTAATATAAATTCTGGCGAATCGAAAGGTACAGCTTGGGGGTGCGATCTTTCTAAAAAGTATGTTGAAATAAATAGTGAATATACCACATAGGTAGTGTGACTTATACTTGTTTGCTAACTAACCAGTAGTAGTAACGTAATACACCGATTATAATAAAAGTGTTATATCCACATAGACATAGTGTGATTTATGTGTGATTATAATATCCACGTCACCTCACTAAGCTTATTATGCCCAAAGGTAGACCCACCGAAGGTAAGTGGGTTAAACATAAAGTTAATATCTTAAATCAACGAAACTGCTACATTTACAAACGTCCTCGTTCTTCAATCTGGCAGTATTACCTTCAAGTTGATGGTGAAGGTCAACTACGAAGAAGTACAGGTGTTGAAGGTGATAATGATGATATAAATGTTGGCCAAAGTGACGCAATAGACTTTGCCCAGAAGAAGTACATAGAAGCTCAGGCAAAGTTAAGTTTTGGGTTGAAATCCATAGTAACCAAAGGGATCTTTGACCTCATGCAAGATTTCTTAGATGAAGAGGAGAAACGTATACGTCCATACAACCAAGCAGGGTTCATAACCAAAGAAACGTGGAGAGTTAAAAAACATCACTTGAACTTACTTAAAAAGTTCTTCAAGGATATGAATACCCCAATAGATAAGCTTAACTATGAGAAGTTGTATGACTATCCCTATTGGAGAGGCATAACTTCATGCAACAAGTTGAACCCAATAGCAATCAAACCTCCCAAAACTCAACAAACAATATCTGCTGAACTAACAACGATAAGAGGATACTTTGCTTACTTGGTTCGTAAGAAGTATCTTCCAAACGTGCCTGAGTTTAGGCAAGTGATAAGAGAACGTAAGCAAGATACTAGACGTGATTACTTAACCAGTACGCAGTATCAACAAACTCTCCCAACTCTTCGTGCTTGGATGAATAACAAGTCTGCTACTGATATCCAACGGTACAACCGTAGGGTTCTTTATAACTCAATATTGATTATGACTAACTCTTTGTTGAGAGTTGGTACATTAAGAAACTTGGTATGGAGTGACTTAGAAGTTGCTAGGAATATTCCCAAAGATGAGCAGTTGCGTCATCACATTATTAGTGTTCGTAAGGAGACTGTTAAGACAGGTGTAGCAAGGAAAGTTATGTCTCCTACTGTTGAATATTTTGACCGTATAAGACAACTTAGAGGGATACCAAAACAACCTAAGAGCCCATTTCCTCATATCCCTGCTGAGTATAGACATATGCCGATACTTAGTAAGAGTAGGAACCCAGAAGAACGTATGGGTCAAGGTACCTTTGAGAGGTGTTGGGCAGAGATAAAAGATCTATGTGTGAACAAGAAAGGGTACTGGGGTGATAAGAACATAAGCTGGTATTCATTCCGTCATACTGGAATATCGTTGTACATCAATCGTGGTTTATCACCTATCTTGTTAAGTCGTCTTGCTGGAACTGGTTTAACGAATATTGAGCAAGTTTACTATCACCACGAAGCAGAGAGTAAAGCAACGTGGGAAGCACTTATTAAGAACAGAGTGTTCTATGACCGAATAAGTAAAGAGCAACAGGAGTTAGTACCTTGGGAGAAGTATTTGGAAGATGTTGACTAGGTGATGCAGTAAAGGTGATGCAGTAAAGGTGATGCAGTAAAGGTGATGCAGTACACGGTGATGCAGTACACGGTGATGCAGTAAAGGTGACGCAGCCATGCATTCTGCTGATCACTAAAAAAGAGGGGTGATATTTCTATCACTCCTCTATGTAAAAACCTGTACTGGTAAAAAATATCTGGGAATATTTTTATCACTCAAAAGCAAGACTTTTTAGCTTAGGTAACGCAGATGGTACCTAAACCAACATACGATTTAACTGGTCTATATCTGTGGAGGTCTGCGTCCATACTTCATGCAAGGAGTACCGCAATCCAACCTCCTAGTGTTCACATACGAATGATACGTTCCTTCACCAAAACATCAATATAGGTATTAACAGCAGCTGCTATGAACTGCTTATCAGTAGGTCTAATAGTAGAAGGAAACTTACTTATTGCTTTCTTCATCTTCCGTTCCACCTCATAGTCAATATTCATATGGTTTACCTACGAAATGACTTCATTAGTTCAAGTTGTTCTTTGTTTGCTTCCTTCTCTTTGCGTACCCACTTTCTAATCAACTGTGAACGTGAGTTACACATCTCCAAGTGTTGTAAGTCGTCCATATCATCTAACAAATGCTTCTCGTGGAAAGGTACTGATACGTTGAATACCGTTCCAACATCACTTGTGTACTGCTTTGGTCTTTCTTTCGTTGAGTAAGGCATAGTCACTAAATCTTTGTTCATTATGGTCGTTACTATTTATATAAAATGTCTAATACCGTGGTGTGTATGGTACTTGTACTGAACTGATCTACCACTCATTCTCATTCTCTTTTTGTATCTCTTCACTATCGGGTTATGAGCATCAGGTGTAGAAATAGTAGAACTCATAGGGTCAAATGAAGTGTGTTTAGGCTCTGTTTGTTTGTTTAGATAACCTAAAATCCCATACTGATTATCAACCTCTCTAATATCAATATCCTTCCACTTAGATAGTGACTTACACTTCTTCCTTACCTTGGTGTTCAGTAGTTTGGTTAAAGCAGCTTGTTCATGCAACCTCTTACTCTTGTACTGATGTTTATGACTTGGTTTAGGAAGTATTAAATGACTATGGTACTGTTCAACACCATATTCGTGGAAAGCAAGTATTGGTGGTAACTCTCCTCTGTATTTCTGTGGACGTGGTATACCATATACCTCTTTTAGTAGTACGTTTATAAACCTTTTACAATCAATACTTACTTGGTCGTAGTCATTCCTCATTCTTATGATTTTGCTATCACTTGATTTCCATAAACTACTTCCATCAGGTGTTCTGTACCCTATTTGATCAATAACACCCTTACTAATATCTCCTTTACGTTCCTTGATACTGGCCATAAGTTCACTTGGGTGAAAGTAATGGAACGTTATAAACCAAGCTGCCTCATAACCTAACTCTTCTTGTAAACGTAAAAAGTTCCTAACGTCACTTTGAGTGATATTTCTAGGAGTATATTTTTGTTGAATAATACTGGTATCAGTAACTTTAAGATTGAATAAATCCTTGAAGTGATATTTGTATGATGATTTTTGATTATCGTAAATAGGCATAAAATCCAACTAGGGAGCCCAGCTCCAAAAAGTATTAGGTGTATCGGTGATGAATGTTGACCCACTATCCAAGTGGTAGATGTACAAACAATCTTCCAGTAAGACGACCTACTGGATTTTTATTTATACAAGTTACACATTTTGTGTAAACAAATATTACTGCTACCTGTGAAACCGTAGTCTGTGTCTCAAATCTTTTGACCTGATACCTTGCGAGCTAAGACAACAACGAATATCGGTTTATTTATATCTTCTTATATAAAATCCTTCATCAAGTTATGTATGATTTGCCCTATTTTTATCGTATTTTGACTAAAACTTGATAAAAGTGATGTTTACTTCGTAGTTCTTCTGTACGTACTTGTTCATATAGTTGCGTTCCCAGTTAACAGTTCCCCAAGGTGAGTGAAGCTTATTGAATAACTTATCCCACGTTACGAACCCACACTCTTGTGCAACCCGTTGAAACTCCATATCCATATCAATTATGCCTTGTGTACCTCTTCGTTGATGGCTCACCTTAAAAATCACAGGGTAAAAGATCTTCTCATCAAACTTGCTTGTCTTAATCAAACGGTACAGTTCCGTGAAACAACTTTTGATACGTTCCATATACTCTTCGTGGCTCATGCTTGATAAGTCACGTTCGTCTTTGCTGTACTTCTCTGCTTTGAGAAAGTAAGGAGGGTCAGCAACAACTCCGTCCAGGTATTCACTTTTATCTTTTAGTTCCGCAAGCTCCGTACCATCACTATGAAAGAGTTGGAACTTACTATCTGGGTAATATTCATCCATCACTTGTTGAGTCCTGTTCACGTTCTTATCAAATACGTCATATCCAATAAACTCTCTTCCGTGTTCTAAACAAGCAAACCCGTTCGTAGCTCTTCCCATAAACGGGTCAAGTATTCTTCCTCCTTCTGGTGTGTAATAAGTGACTAGGAACTCAGCGTGATCTGCTGCCATTCCATAGACAGGTATTGTTGTTTCACCGAAATGTAGACCATCTCTTTTGACCCATGCAACATCTTCGTCTTTTGCTACTAAGTTACATATCTCTTGGAGCTCTATTTTTGATTTGGTGAACCTGTGTATGGAGTGAGGTGTACCCCAACGTGCTTTCATATCAAAGTCAATCTTATAATCTTTGGTTCTTCTCATCACTTGAATACTTCCTTCAACAAATGCTCTCTTAAACGTTGAACACTTACCTGTGATTAGTAACTGACTTATCTTTCGTTGTACCTCTGGTGTTTGCTGAGACAGTTTAACCATATCCATAAGCACGTCACTCCATTTGGTATGCCTTAGATCATCACGTACATCATCAACTATTGATGCAGGTTGTTTCTTCATGCGATATTGTCTTTTGCTTAGGTTGAACTCATCAGCAAGAGCCTGTGTAGAAATAAGACCTTTGTTGGAGTTGAACCCACTTATCATTCTTAGACCCATCTTTTCCAATACTTCCTCACGTTTGACCATATGTTCAGCAATCTCAATATGTGAAAGTGAAGCTCGTTTCAAGTTTTCGTCTATTTCACCTAGCAAGGAATGAAGGTGTGAATAGTCTTTGACTATTGAAGGTATTGCCTTGTATCCAAGCAACTTGTAAGCATTTAATCTGTGGAACCCTGCTATCAAATACAGTTCATTATCAACTGTTATCGGGTTTAGTAGACCTAATGTTTTTATACTTTCAGCCAGTTCTTCTATCTTCTCTTGCTTAGGGGTTCTTAACCTGTATCGTATTTTTATTTTGTCTATCGGTACTTGAACAATACTATCTTCACTTGATGTTGAACCTTGAATATCAGCAATAGTCATGCAGCTTGTTTAACCCCATTTGTATGAAGTATAGCCACGAGGGGTGATATTTCCATCCCTCCTCTCAAACCCCTCTTTATGGGTCTATAAGGTCTATGAGATTGTCGTTGATATCAACTAACTTAAACCTTTTACCAGTTGCTCTTGCCCTAAACTGAGCAGTCTTATAAGCACTTAAATGTGAATGAGCTTCACCGTATCTGTACCACCGAAAGAACTGATCTTGGTACTTTATTATTATCTTCATAACTTGCCTCCCATACTTACAAAGTTCTCTCTACTTACCATTTTGAGTGTGTATTCTGGGAACTTCTCTTCTGCGTACTTGCCCACAGCCAAAGTAGTTGGATATCCACTTATCGGTACTGGAATATAAACTTCCTTCTTCTCTTCGTTGAGTATTGATGGGAACCACCAACCTTTCCAACCTCTTGGTTTTGATTGGTTCATGCAACCACCTCCATCTTCATCATTTTTTCTGTTACTGTTACCAACCCAATCACGTTCTTAACTTGTGAAGGATAGAACTTATTACCTTTGGGAGTGGTGAGTTTCATTTCATTCAAGGTGTTAGCAATCTGTTGATAGGTCATACCACTCTTTCTTAAAGGCATAACAACGTTGCTTATACCATCAGCAAACTTACGTGCTTTGTACTTACGGTTCTTATTGATAGAAGCAATATTTGGGTTGCCCAACTTCTTGTTCGGGTTCTTTGCTTTCCATTCTCTTAGAGCAGCTCGTGTACGAAGAGATATGAACTCACGTTCTTGTTGAGCCATGGCAGCAAACAAGTGGATTTGGAAGTTATCTGCGTTAGGTAAGCTTGCGATACGAAAGTTGAGTGACTTGTCTTTGACTAACCTTGCCCAAAATTCCACGTCCCTACTGACCCTATCCACCTTTTGTGCAAGGAGGTACGCACCTGTCTTTCGGCAAAGTTCAAGTGCTTTTGTTAGTTCTGGTCTATCACTCTTGGCTCCACTCATAACGTCTGTGTATGTTCCTATTACTTCTGCGTCTTGTTGAGTGGATAAGTAAAGGTCAATATCACGTTGCTGAGCAGCAATACCGTTACTTTCAACCCCACCTGACTTTGCTACGCTTATTCTTCTGTAAAGTACGTACTTTGTAGTCGTGGATTGAGTTTTACAAGTTTCCATTTGGACGTTTGTTCTGTATATGACTTAATCATCCTCTTATTTGTTAGATAGCACAAGCTCGCATAAGAACTACTAATGCTATCTTTCATGCAATAAGTATTACTAATGCGAATACACTTGTTGGGGCTAAATGTTATTTAAGTGTGATCACCCTGCGAATACACACGTCAACTTCCCTTGCTATATGTAAAGAAATAAGTTCAACTTTTAGCTGATACACTCGTGGAGTGTGATTTGTTTGTGATAAATGTGATTTGTGTGTGACTTGTTATTGCTTTTCTTAATCTTTGTAACACGTTGTTATAACTAGCACTCTATTTTAGTGGTGTATACGAAACACCATATGTGGACACAAATAGCGAATATACGACTTGATTTAAATCCATTGCAGGACAGGCGATTTCATTGATCTAAAAAAGGATCCAAGCGCAGAAGGTGTTTAGGTAATACAAGATTTATTTAAGAGAAAATAATATTTATATTTATTCTTTAGTAGCACTTTTATAACACTAATTCAGTGATACCAATAGGCTTGACCCTGTCGAAAAAGGTTTGTAACACCTACATAACACTAATACTGGAAGTAAGAATCCAGTGATACCATTGGATTTGGGAGTATATATGTATGAATAGCGAATATACTGTTAAAGTTTAATTAAATTTATTGGTAGATAATCATTTATATATAGGAATAATATCGTTAAAGTTCCAATAACAGAACCTATAAAACCTATAAAAAAGTTACCTAATAATCCAGATTTTGTAATTATTGGCAATTCCTTTTTTTCTTCCTCGAAATCAGGTGTATCTACTACTTTTAAGCGCTGATTGGTGGTTGGTTGTTTAAGTTGTTGGTGTCGGATAAGGGCTTCGAAATCAGGCATGGAATTTGTGAGGCAATTGAACAATAAGCAGACCAACCCGTCATTCGACGAGGATCTGATCTGCCTAAATCGTCTACAGCTTCAAATACAGCATTACCTGATGCTTCTGCTTTATCAAACGCTGAAAGTAAGGGTATGAATGTATCAAAAACATGTAAACCAAAATTTTCGAGAGCTGACTTGGCTTGTTGAGCTGCTTTTTGCTGTCTAAAATCAACTTTTACTATAACTACTGCATGGTTAACTTTTAAGTTGCTTAATAAATTAGCTAGTTCAACAGTTAATTCAACTGATCTTGCTTTTGCAGTGGTCGGTAGGATAACTAAATCTGAACCATACGCTAAGTGTTTCAATTCTTCTTGATCACTGCTGGCTTGGCCATCTGTTATTACGATTTCTGATGATCTTGATGCTTTAGCTGCTGAACTGACTGGGAAAACTGGAAATGGAAGATTGCCTCTAGATGAGTATGCTAAGGCGGATCTATTCTTGTCAGCATCAACTATGCAAACTTTTCTACCTTCAGAATGCCAAACACTAGCAAGGTGAATACTTGTACAAGTTTTGGCTACTCCTCCTTTTTGTCCGCAAACGGTAATGAACAATTTTTTATTTTTATTTCTCTTACTTTGGAGAAGAATTTCTCAATGTCAAGAGAAATTGATTTTTAATGATTCAAAACTTATTCTTTGAAATATTTTAGAGAGGTCAATATTTTTAGATAACCTTATAGAGTGTTTTATTTAAATAGACTAGTGAAGAAAAGAATTGGACTAGGTACTTGGTCTTGGGGGAATAAGTTTTTTTGGAATTACAAAACTGAAAATGACGATGATTTACGCGAGACATATAATGAAGCGTTGCAAAGAGGTTTTGATCTAATTGATACTGCAGATTCATACGGTACCGGCAATCTTCAGGGTAGAAGTGAATCATTGATAGGCAAATTTTTATTAGATACCCCCTCTTCAAAAAGTAAAAGAATTCAAGTAGCCACTAAACTTGCACCTTATCCTTGGAGGCTTGGTGAGAGAGGTTTTAATAAACCTTTTTTAAAAAGTTTAGAAAGGCTTAATAATAAATTAGATATAGTTCAATTGCATTGGTCAACTGCAAAATACAACCCTTGGCAGGAATTAGAGTTGTTGAATAATCTTTGCGATTTAAAAGATCAAGGCTATGATTTCCAAATCGGCTTGTCAAATATAGGTCCTCAAAGGTTGAAGAAATTAATTGACTTCTTGGCAAAAAGAGATAAGAGGCTTAATAGTGTTCAGATACAATTTTCTTTACTCGCCCCAGATTTAAAAAAACAATATAAAGTAAAAAAAATTTGCGAGGAAAATAATATTGATTTATTTGCTTATAGTCCTTTGTCATTTGGAATACTTTGTATTGACCCAGACAAAGACAAAAATAAAGAAAACACTTTTATACGTAATGCTTTATTCGCAAACTTTAAAAATCCAACATATGAATTACGGAGGAGTCTTAAAAGAATTGCGAATCAAAGATCAGTTTCACAAGCGCAAGTAGCAATTAATTGGTGTTGTTATCAAGGCACTATTCCACTTGTAGGAATGCGAAAAAAATCTCAAGTTATTGATGTGTCAAATGTATTCAAGTGGAATTTAAATAAAGATGAATTTAAAGAACTACAGGAGGTATCTAAAAATTGTATAAAAAAAATGCCTGCAAACCCTTTTTCAAGTATTTAATTTAATTTTAGGTAGATATCTTTTTATCTTTTTTTATTTGACAACTGCTATTCCATAATTCAGCAGGAAATTTTTTACCAGTGAATCTAATAACTGTAGGTTTGAGATTTAATAACAAGTCATCTAAATTTTTATTAGGTTCCATTTTGCAAGATTGAAGTTTTTAATAAGATAAATTAATTTAAAACTAATCCTCTCGGTATTTATACTTATAAAATTAAAAAAATTCTTTTTAATACAAGTAATTGAAGCAATATTTACAAAATAATAAATTATCTACTACAAATTCTTGGCTATTTCAAAAGTGGAGTCCTTCCAGACTCCGAGTATCATTTGGTTGATAAGGCTGATATAACCCCATCTCCTTAAGGATCAAGCAGCAACTGGTGCTGTTTGACGGGAGAAACTAACGATTTTGTTAGCGTTTATGTTTTGCTCTAACCGAGCCGGCTTCAGTCACCTTCCTTATGCCCCGTCGAAACCATTACAACCCCAAAAAGTGGAGTTGAGCGGAATCGAACCGCTGTCCGAAGCATCGGTCGAGATCACCTAGTCCAATTGGACATTTATATTCTGACAGGCAAAATGAGTATTGAATAGTCTTTTAATTATTTCATTAAATATAAGTTTATGAATTTGATAGCATCATCTCCTGAGGGGTTGGAGAAATATTTAGCAAGAGAAATTTTTGATTTAGGTGGATTTAATGTTAAACCTCACAAAAGGTCAGTTTCCTTTGAGTGTGATTATGCCACTTTATATAGAATTCATTTTTTTTCAAGAGTTGCTTTTCGTTTTTATAGAAAAGTCTCAGATTTTGTATGTCATGATAGGAAAACTTTGTATGAAGGGGTGCGTGGCTCATTTGATTGGCTGCAATGGTTACCTTTTGATAAGACATTTAATGTTCAAGTAACTGGTAAAAATTCATTTTTAAGTCATTCTCATTTCACGGCTCTTGAAGTTAAAAATGCGATTATAGATTTACAAAGATATACTTGGAATAAGAGATCAAATATTTCTTTAGACAATCCTGATTTAATAATTCATTTACATCTAAATAATGAT
Organism: Prochlorococcus sp. AG-449-P16; assembly: GCA_003212175.1. GTDB lineage: Bacteria > Cyanobacteriota > Cyanobacteriia > PCC-6307 > Cyanobiaceae > Prochlorococcus_A. Next base: position 2,362 of record QCQN01000013.1, on the reverse strand, counting down.
TTAGCGGTTATAAGTTTGCAAACTAGTATTGAAAGTCTTCATAAAAGAGGTTATAGACCTGCCAGTGGGAATGCACCTCTTAAGGAAAACTTAGCTTCTGGATTACTAAAAATGACTGAATGGGACGGCAGGAAGCCCTTGTTGGATTTAATGTGTGGTTCAGGAACTTTTTTAATTGAGGCTATAAATCAAGTTCTTGAAGTTCCTTTAAAAATTAAAGAATTTTATCTTTTTGAAAATTGGCTCGATTTTGAAAAAGATTTATATCTATATGAGAAAAAAAAAGCTCAAGAAAAGAATATAAGATTTGATAGCTTATCCAAAGTAATAGGTTATGAGATAAATAGAGAAGTTTTTGATCAAGCAAAGGAAAATGTTTCTTTGGCTGGACTCTCGCAGTATATAGACTTAAAAAATGACGATTTCAAAAATTTGAAATTAAATTTGTCCGAAGGATTGATTTTGTGCAACCCTCCCTACGGGAAAAGAATAGGTGATGAAGAAAAGTTAATTGAGTTGTATAAAGAAATTGGTGAATTTTTGAAAAAAAACTTTTCTGGGTGGGAATTTTGGTTGCTCAGCGGAAATCCAAAACTTACAAGATATCTAAAGATGAAATCTTCAATCAAAATTCCAGTAAGTAATGGTGGAATTGAGTGTAGATGGATCAAATATTTAATAAGGTAAATTATTTTTTGCCTAAAACTGCCTTTGTAGTTTTACCCAATCCTTCTAATGTTTGAGGTAGATAAGGGCCTTTCACTAGTTTACCTCCAAGTTTCAAACTTAAACCTGATAAAATTAGATCTACAAAAATTATGAGGAGTAAATTATGTTCATTGCTCCAATTATTGAATTTACTAAGGGTAAAAAAAGAAATAATATGGACACTTATCAAAACTATCATTAGTAATATTCCACCAATTGCAATAAAAATTCCTCCGCTGATTAATCGTCTTTTTTCTCTATCAACTTCTTGTAAAGCTATCCTTACATGTAAATCCATTACAGAACTTGCAATAGCAGAGATTCTAGATGCAGTGTTAGCGAAGTTTTTATTTTTTGATTTATCCATTTATTCTCTGCCTCTTTTTAAAAGACTTCCTATAAATAAACCAATACCTGCGGCAATAAAAACAGAAAGAATAGGTTTCTTTTTAATGGGACTCTCTATCTTCGGTCTTAATGTTTTATTCAATTCATCAAGTAAATCTTCTAATTGGGTTTCAATTGGTTCTATTTTTTCAGCCAATTCCCAGTTATTTCCTTGTATTGATCCAATGATTTCAAATAATTGATCTTTAATTTTATTGGATGAAATTCCAGTATTGTTTGCAATAACTTCAACTAAATCATCTACACTATCTTTTGCTGCTTCAAGCGTTTGTTTAGCAATATTAGGCCATTTTTCCTGGATTAAAGGAATTAAATTATCAATTTTTTCACGCAGCCATTTTTCTAACTCTCTAATATGCAAAAGCTTTGACTTTAATTCTTTATAGATTTTTGCTTTTTGACATTCTTTTTCAAGTTTCGTTTTACTAGATTGCAATTCATTTTCCAGTATTTGACATTTTTCTTGTCTTTCAAAAACATCATCAAGTTTGTGATGAGTTTGTTCAATTCTGCTATCAAATAAAGCTACTCCAGCCAATTCATCAATAAGCGTTCTTCTTTCTTTATTATTCATAGAAACTATTCTTGTCACATCTCCCTGCATTACTACGTTGCTACCTTCTGGATCAACACTGATATCTCTTAGTAACCTTTGTATTTGTTGTAAGGTACATTGACGTCCATCAGAGGTATAAGTAGAAACATAAGAACCACCAGGCATTAACCTTAATCTCCTTGAAACTACCCATTCTTTTTGATCTTGATTTAGAGCAATATCACCCTCCTCTAAATCTAAAGGAGGCATATCTTCTCTTGGAGACCAGTTTTCAATATTAAATTTTACAGATACTAAGGTTTCTGATGATTTTCCTTCTTTTACCTTAGAATTATTTATCAAATCAGGTAAACGTTCAGCACGCATACCTCTGCTATTTGCAAGTCCCAAACAAAAAAGAATGCCATCTAAAATATTACTTTTCCCAGATCCATTAGGACCAGTAACCACAGTAAAACCCTCTTCCAAAGGAATTTTTATACTTCCTCCAAAAGATTTAAAATTTTCAAACTCGACTTGATTGATGTATACCAATCGGAAGTCACTACAGCTAAATAAGATTAGCTTCTTTTACAAAAATCTCAAGACTAATATTAAGATTATTTCGAAACAATTACTTATTTTCATGTAACTGACACAAATCTCCTTTAATAGAAAATATTCCGTTTAATAAGTTGCCATTGACTATTA
>QCQN01000012.1 GCA_003212175.1 Prochlorococcus sp. AG-449-P16 | reverse complement strand
TAATAGATTCAATAAGAAAAAAGATGAAAAGAAAGTTCTTAAAGAAATAGAGTTTTTAAATTTAAAAAAATTTGAGAATATTAGCTTTGAAGAGACAGCACAAATATGTGAAGGTGTAGAACTAGCAAGAAGACTTGTAGCCGCCCCTCCAAATAGCCTTACTCCTCAGGAAATGTCTATACAAGCTTCTCAAATAGCTAAAGATCATGGTTTGGGAGTAAAAATTTTAGAGGCAAAAGATTGTGAAGATTTAGGAATGGGTGCATATTTAGCTGTAGCAAAAGGATCTGATCTAGATCCTAAATTTATACATCTTACTTTAAAGTCAGAGGGACCTATAAAAGAAAAGATTGCACTTGTTGGGAAGGGTTTAACCTTTGATTCTGGAGGATACAATCTGAAAGTAGGAGCCTCCCAAATTGAAATGATGAAATATGATATGGGCGGAAGCGCTGCAGTTTTAGGAGCAGCAAAAGCACTTGGGGCAATAAAACCAAAGGGATTAGAAATTCATTTTATTGTGGCATCTTGCGAAAACATGATAAATGGATCTGCAGTACATCCTGGGGATGTAGTTAAAGCATCTAATGGTAAGACAATTGAAATAAATAACACTGATGCAGAGGGCAGACTCACATTAGCTGATGCTTTAACTTACGCATCAAATTTAAAACCGGATTCAATAATAGATCTCGCCACTTTAACAGGAGCAATTGTTATTGCATTAGGGAATGATGTCGCTGGATTCTGGAGCAATAATGATAATCTAGCAAATGACCTAAAATCTGCATCAGCCCAGTCTGGAGAAGAATTATGGCAAATGCCTTTACAAAAATCTTACAAAGAAGGTTTAAAATCTCATATAGCTGATATGAAAAATACAGGTCCTAGAGCAGGTGGGTCAATAACTGCTGCTTTGTTTTTAGAGGAATTCTTTGATAAAGAGATTAAATGGGCTCATATTGATATTGCTGGGACTTGTTGGACTGATAAGAATAAGGGAATAAACCCATCAGGTGCTACTGGTTTTGGAGTTAAAACTCTTGTTCAATGGATTAAAAATAAATAACTATATTTAAAATCATTCAGTCCAAAGATTTATTGATCTAGCGTTATCCCCCCATAATTTATCCAACCTCTGATCTCTCCCACATGAGAATCTATAGAACTTATATTTTAATTCATTTCTCTCAGCAAAATCCTGATGATATTCTTCAGCCAACCAAAATTTACCTTTTGATTTTAGTTCTACAGATATTTTTCCTAATGGCATTCGCAATTCATTAGAGGCCGAAAGAATTGCATTTTTTGCATCACTTTCCTCATTTTCATCCTTGAAAAAGATTACTGGCCTATAAGAATCTCCACGATCACAAAATTGACCTTTGCCGTCTAAAGGATCAATATTTCTAAAATAGAGCCTAAGTATCTCGGGTAAAGTTACCAATTGGGGATCATAGTTAACCAAGACTACTTCCTGATGTCCTTCATGATTTTCGTAAGTAGGTTTTTGTAAATCTCCGCCTGAATAGCCACTTTGAACAAAATTTATCCCCTTCAATGACTCTAAATCATGTTCTAAACACCAAAAACAACCTCCTGCAAGAATCAATTCCTCTGCAAGAGCGTTCACAGGGTTTATAAATATTGAAAGAGCAATAATTAGAGGTAAGAAATATTTCATTTTTTAATTATAGAGTTCAAACTATTGAATCAATAATTAATTTTGCGGTTCTCTCTACTACGCCTGCTTCTCCTAATTCTTCTTTTAATAAACTATAACCTTTTTGAATTTTTATTTTTTCTGATCGCTGATCAAGTAACATGCAGGCTTTGTAAAAAATTTTCTTATCATCAAAATCCTTCTGAACAAATTCAGGAATAATCAACTTCTTTACCAATAAATTTACAGGAGAAATAAATCTTACCTTGAATTTGAGAATTTTTTTTGCGATAAACGCAGTGACCCTGCTTACTCGATATCCAACAATCTGAGGAATGTCATACAAAGCCAATTCCATATTAACCGTACCTGATTTGCAAAGAGCAATTTTGGTTAATGAATAAATATAGGGCTTTAATTTTGCACTATCCTTATGAGATATTATTTGCCCATTAACTTTATATTTATGTAAAGCCTTTTTAAAGATTTCATCAAAAACTTCTCTACAAGATGGAATATATACAACGAGACTTGGATATTTCTGTTGTAGTTTTTTTGCCACTCTCATAAAAGTAGGGAGTATATATCTCAATTCTTGTGGTCTAGATGCAGGCATTAGTAGTAGAATATTTTGATTTGAGCGAAGTTTTAAAATTTGCCTAGAATCTTTTTTAAGCGGAAGTTTTTGTTTCAAATCAATCATTGGATGTCCAACCCAAAAAACATTTCCACCTCTCTTTTTATAAAAATTTGCCTCTTGCTTGAAAATTGCAAAAATTTTATCGGAAAAATTAATTAAATCTGTAGAAATATTATTACCCACTCTCCAAGCCCATTCTTGTGGTGCTATGTAGTAATAAATAGGAATTTGAGACCTAGAATTTTTTATTTTTCTCCCAATTTTAATATTAGGACCCATATAATCAATTAGAATTAAGCAATGAGGTGGAAATTTTTTTAATAATTTATAAATTTTTTTTTGAATTATTATTGTGGGGAGAATTAGGGGTAAAGTCTCCCAAATACCTATTGCACTAATGGATGTAGTATCTGCAAGAATTTTTACGCCTTGACTCTTCATCCTTTCCCCACCTACTCCACAAATCTCTAAATCTATTGAATGCTGTTTAGCTTCATCAAATAACGCTTTTGACAACAAACTACCATGTAAATCTCCAGAAACCTCTCCAGTACAAATGAATATCTTTCTATTCATAAGTTAATGTGGGGCATTGGTCCGCGTCTCTCCTTGGATATAGAATCTTTCAAAAAGTTGCACAACTTTAAAGATGAGAGATCTAATTTCCCTTTCATTGCCATTTCCAATGAATTAGAAATAACCCCATGAGACTTGAAAAGGAGATTCCATGTATTTTGCAATACCTTTAGATCAAATTCATTATTTTCCAATAACCCACTCCTTTTTATTCCTATCCGATTTAGTCCTCTTAACCTCCCAGGATGCCCCTCAGCCAAGCAAAAAGGAGGTACATCTCTGTCTACTCTAGTCATCCCTCCAACCATAGCTAAATAACCTACATGAACAAATTGATGAATCCCTAAACAGCCGCCAATAATAGCTTTATCTTCTACTTTTACATGCCCCGCAACTTGAACGCTATTTGATAAAACTATTCCGTCACCCAATTCGCAATTATGTCCTATATGTGTATATGCCATTAGTAAATTATTGCTGCCAATAATAGTCTTCTCTCCTTCGTTAGTAGCTTTATTGATAGTTACACATTCTCTAAATGTATTATTATCTCCAATAATTACTTCTGTAGGTGCTCCTCTATATTTTAAATCTTGAGGCTCAAGTCCTATATAAACATTTGGGAAAACCTTATTATTTTGACCGATTTTAGTTCTTCCCTCAATTATAGAGTTAGGCCCCACTTTGCTCCCTTTTCCTATAATTACATTTGGACCCACAATGGCTCCTTGAGCGATGGTGACTCCATCGTGTAATTCTGCACCTGAATGAACAAAAGCATTTGGATGAACCTTTACCCCTTTGAAACTTACTTCTAATTCAGTATTTCTGTTCATCATATTTCTAATCGACTAATGAAAACATTAACTCCCCTGCACAAACCAAATTTCCATCTACATGTGCTTCTCCTTTGACCTTCCCAAATCTTTGTCTTTTGATACTTAATAGCTCACATGTAATTATCAATTGATCCCCAGGGACAACCGGTTTTCTAAATTTAACATTATTTATACCTGCAAAAACGAAAAGCCCTTTAGGTAAATCAGGCATTTGCGTCACTATTATCCCTCCCACTTGGGCCATTGATTCGACAATTAGAACTCCCGGCATTAAAGGCCTTTCTGGGAAATGACCTTGAAATTGAGGTTCATTAATCGTAACATTTTTTACCGCTACAGCTTTTTGTCCTGGGACATGCTCTATAACTTTATCAACAAGAGCAAACGGATATCTATGAGGTAATAGACCAAGTATTTGCTCAGAAGCTATTTGACTTTTTAGATTAGATAGTTGCGTTTCCAAAACTTAATAAGATTAATTTATCAGGGAGGAGGCTAATAAAGCATTTAAAGAATGTGATCCTTTGTAAACTAAAATTTGTGCCTTAGGTAACCCTACCAAAGCCAAGTCCCCAATAAGGTCTAAAATTTTATGTCTTATAGGTTCATTATTAAATCTTAATGGAGGATTGATCCATTTATCGTCATCACAAACAAGGGCATTATCCAAACTGCCACCTTTAATTAAACCCAATTCTCTCAACTCTTGAAATTGATCTTTAAAACCGAAAGTCCGTGCAGGAGCAATCTTTTCCACATAAGATTTTGGATTTAAATCAATAATATAAGTTTGACTCCCAATTGCTTTATAGGAAAAGCTTATAGTCGATATTATTGTTATTTTCTTTGATGGTGTTAGAGCTATTACTGAACTATCTTTATGAAATATCTTTGATTTATCAATTCTTTGCATGAAGTTTTTGGGCGTAAGAACTTTTTTAATTCCAACTTCCTCAAAGGCTTTAACCCACTGTATTGCAGATCCATCTAAGAGTGGAATTTCCTTCCCCTCAACTTCAATATGAACATAGCTCAATCCGCAACCTGCTAGTGAGGACAATAAGTGCTCAATAGTATATAAATTTCTTCCATTAAATTTAACGGTAGTACATAACATAGTACTTCCAATTAATTTTTGATCTAATTTAAAAATATCATCAGGTTTATCAGCAAAAGAGACATAATATCCTTCTTTTTCGTATGGTGAAATTTTAACTCTTGTTTTCTCACCACTATGCAGACCGATACCCTCTTTTATAATTACCCCGTCAATGGTGTAACAGGAATCATAATCAGAGGGCCAAGAAAACACTTAAAATTTCCACCCAACTCCAAGTGTATATCTCCAATCATCACCAAAATCTTTACTCGCAATATCTAACCTGAGTGGACCAATTGGTGTTTTTACTCCAACTCCTCCACCAAGGGAGAAGCCTGATCCTGATTTTTGCAGTAGTTTACCTGGTTTGCCTGGCACATCATCTTGGGTTCCTAAATCACTTCCAGCGTCTGCGAATAATGCACCAGATATCATTCTCCAAATAGGAAATCTATACTCTGCAGTGGCCTCAACAAAACTTTTACTGACAGACAGATCACAGGATCCCCAACCTCTTACAGACGAAGAACCTCCCATACAAAATGCCTCATAAGGAGGCAACTGGTCGCCAAGAATAGTTCCAGCTTTAAATTGAACTCCTATAGCTTGGGGGCAATCTTCATCAGAGACATCACTGGATTGACATTCCTTGGTAAGATTTATAAGTTTTGTGGGAATAAAAAGCGAATATGATGCTCTCATTCTGTTAAAAGTTGGATAGCTATCTCCAAACGAAACAAACTGTTCACTTCCAAAACTTAATCTTGTTCCTGATGTTGGATTTATGGGATTATTTACATTATTCCTGGATGCACTAGCTATAAAACTAATTAATGTGTTCTCAGCAGGGCAAGATCCTTCACTAGGGGAATATCCTATGCAAATAATTTCATCAATATTTGCTTTTGTGGGAGTTAAATCCCCATATGGTTTTTCATTACCACTACTATCAATCAAGCTTACTTTTTTAAAATTCATCCCTCCAAGAACTTTCCATTTTGAAACTTTGAAAGGATCTCCATCATTAAGAGGCCTTGAAAAAGCAAAACCGCCTCCAGTTTTTTCTAATACAATTGATGAAAAAGAATCTAAACTATTAGCTGTTGTATCGTTTACAGCATATATTTTCCCATTATTTTCACTTTTAAATTCTTGAGGATAATCTCTACTTAAAAAAACATTTGTTCTGAATGAAGTTCTATGTTTGTCTCCTTTAATCCATGGGTCAGATAATGAGAAATTATATGTGGTTGAATATTCTCCGAAATTAACATTTAGATTTGTTGACCATGCTCTTCCAAGAGCATTAGTTTCTTGTAATCCAGCTGAAGCAAATATACCTGCACTGTTACTATATCCAATTCCACCAGTTAATGATCCAGTCCTTTGCTCACTCAAATCTAAAATAATCACAATTTGACCTTTATTTTGATTGTCAGGTCCCAGAGAAACCTTTACATCATCAAATAGGGATGTAGCATAAAGTCTTTTTATATCTTCCTCTAAGATTGTTCTATTAAATATTGAACCTGGGACTGTTTTCAATTCTCTTTTAATAACCCATTCTTTAGTTTTCCCTTTTCTAGGTTTACCATCTTTAAAGGGTTCTCCATCAGAACCTAAGAATCTTAATTCAATATTAGAAACAATGCCTTCCGCTATACTCAAACTAACAATGCCATTGTCTGAAATCCTGTCTGGTCCATTTATTCTTGCCAAAGAATAGCCTTTATCTTCGTACCACTTTTTTATTAAATTTATCCTATTTTGTAATTCATTTATGTTCAGTGTGGTTCCGTAATAATCATTAAAAATATCATCGACAAATTTTTGAGGAATAATAGTTTCTTTTGGATTCAGTTCAACTTCATTTAAGATTGGATTAGGAACAACACTAACTATAAGCCTAACTCCAAGTGGGCCATCCTGAGATTTAATTTTTACCCCAGAGAACCATCCACTAGCGTATATTGAATTTAAATCTCTTTTTAGAATTTGGTTATTAATGATACTTCCAGGTTTAATACTCATAGAGTCGTATGCTGCCAACTCTAGTTTCCTTCCTTCTGGATGATTTTCCCATCCTTCAATAATTATTTCTGATATGAGAACACTATCTTCATCGACTTTTGATCCATTATCTACTAGCAAAAGATTATTACTTTTTTCAAGCTTAAATGAAGGAATAGTTTTATTTTCTTTATTAGTTATTCCTTGATAAATAGTATTTTCTTTAAAAATTAATTCTTCACTATCCACTAAAAACTTGGCTGCCAATTCTGAGTTATTTGATATCAAAATTAAAGAAAAGCAAGCAATGCTTGTTAAAGCTTTAGGAAATTTTGAAAAATCATTTCTCATGGTTTTTAAGCTAGATAAATTTAAGATATTTTTTTAATTGAATCGAATGAAATTGTTTATTCTTTTATTAATTTCACTGTAGGCTTCAATTAAACCCCCTAAGTCATTTCTAAATCTATCTTTGTCTAGACTTACTATTGTATCATTTTTCTGATTAAGATCCCATAATCTGCAATTATCAGGACTTATTTCGTCCCCCAAAACGATTTGACCTTCAGACGTATATCCAAACTCTAATTTAAAATCAACAAGTTTAAGTTTAATGTTTAAGAAAAAATTCTTGAGTAATTCGTTTATTTTTAATGTCAAATTGCTTATTAATGTTAAATCTTCATAACTTATAAGATTTAATAGATAAATTCGATCTTTTGTCAAAAGAGGATCATTTAATGAATCATTTTTAAGATAAAAATCAATTAATGGTTTTTCTAAAACTGTTCCTGGCTTAATTGATGTTTGTTTGCATAATGAACCATAAGCAATATTCCTAAGAACCACTTCTAAGGGAATAATACTTATTTTTTTTGCAATAATTGAATTTTTATTTTTTAACCCAAGATAGTGAGTTGGGATATTGTATTCAATAAGATGTTGAAAAATTTTTGAACTAATAACGCAATTTAGCTCTCCTTTACCCTCAAATTTAGCTTTTTTCAAAGAATTAAAGGCCGTAGCATCATCTTTAAATTCAATAACTACTTTATCTGAATCTTCATGAGCAAATATTTTTTTTGCCTTACCCTCATAAATTAGCTCTGGTTTACTGTTCATTAAAATACCTTATGATTACTAAAATGGGATTTAGAAACATATTTCCTAGCTGTAGAATTGCTCTATAAAATAGGTTTACATATCCTAATTGATTATTCCCCAAAAACTTCAAATATTCAATAAAAAATTTCATGAGTATTAATTCAAACTCTAAAAGTTCAGAAAAATTAGAAAATATCCTAATAATTGGCAACGGTGGAAGAGAAAATGCTTTGGCTTGGGTTATTGAAAAAAATGAACAGATTAAAAATATTTATCTTCTACCAGGAAACGCTGGTTCAACCAAAATTCATAAAGCTAAAAACATAAACTTAGACTTAAATAATACTGATGAATTGGTAAATAATCTTAAACATCTAAATATTGATTTAGTTGTAATAGGTCCAGAGACACCCTTGGCAAATGGTTTAGGCGATTTTTTACGAGAAAATAACTTTAATGTATTTGGTCCTGGTAGAGATGGAGCGAAACTCGAATCAAGTAAATCTTGGGCAAAGCAATTTATGTTAGATGCTAATATTCCAACGGCAAATTTTTGGAAAGTTAATACATTTGAAAAAGCAAAAGAAATAATTCTTAGTTCTAATAATCCATTGGTTGTCAAAGCTGATGGTTTGGCCTCAGGTAAAGGAGTTTTTATAGCCGAAACAAAAGAAGAATCGCTTCAAGCATCAGCAGAAATTTTAAAAGGTAAATTCGGTGCCGCAGGCCAATCAATAGTATTAGAAGAAAAAATTGAAGGACCAGAAGTTTCAGTATTTGCACTTTGTGATGGAAATAAATTTGTCTTATTACCGACAGCCCAAGACCACAAACGTATTTATGAAGGCGACAAAGGCCCTAATACTGGAGGAATGGGCGCTTATTCTCCTACACCTATTATCACGCAGAATTGCCTCAATAAAATTATCAATAAAATAATACAGCCCACAATAGATGAGTTAAAAAGAAAAAATATAGAGTATCGGGGTGTTTTATATTTTGGACTAATGATCACAAAATCAGGTCCGAAAGTAATAGAATATAACTGCAGGTTTGGTGATCCAGAATGTCAAACATTAATGCCCCTAATGGATAAAGACTTTGTAAGTCTCTTACATAAATGTGCAATGGGAAATTTACTAATTAACGACAAAATCAATAATTCTAATAAAGTAAGTGGTTGTGTAATAGCCACTTCAAAAGGTTATCCTCTTGAATATAAAACGGGCTTTCCAATTAAAATTGGTAATATTGACACTAAAGATCTCCAAATATTTGATTCTGGGACTTCTTTAGGTAACAACAGCGAAACATTAACAAATGGAGGTAGGGTTCTCAGTATTGTTTGCCAAGGAGATAGTTTTGATGAGGTTTTTGAAAAAATTTACAAAAATTTAAAAGAAATAAACTTTGAAGGGATGTTTTATAGAAAGGATATAGGTTATCAAGTGAGATCAAATAAAAATCTGGAGAATTAATTTCATGGAAGATATTAATAACTCTCCTAATCTAAACGTGCCCAACTCCAGTGAGAATTATGATATTAATAATAATCTCTGGTCAAATAGGATAATTACTTGGTGGAGTGGTTTTAGTCTAAGAACAAAATTATTAGCGATAGCTACCCTGGTTGTAAGTCTTCTAATGACTGGCATAACATTCTTTGCACTAAATAGCATCCAGAGAGATGCGGGCATGAACGATACTAGGTATGCAAGAGATCTTGGCCTATTACTCTCAGGAAATGTAACTGAATTAGTTGCTAATAACCAAAAAAAAGAGATCTCAAATGTCGCAGAGAAGTTTTGGAGATCAAGTAGAAACCTGCGTTATATTTTTTTTACTGACGCTGAAGATATTGTTCAACTTGGTATCCCAATTAGTGCTACTCCTACAAGTTCTGATAGCCAATTTCAATTAACCAGAAAATTAAAATTACCTTCCGAATTAAAAAAACGCCCCCAATTCCCTTTAGTAAGGCAGCATGCCACCCCACAAGGTCAAGTAACTGATGTTTTTGTCCCCATGTTATGGAAAGGTAAATATCTTGGTACATTAGCACTTGGCGTCACGCCTAATAAAAAAGCCTTAGCAAGTGCTGCATTAACTAGAGAGGTTACGATAGCCGTTTTTATTTCTATTTGGGTGTTAGTAATTCTAGGCGCAGTTTTTAACGCCCTTACCATTACTAGACCAGTAAGAGAATTAGTGAGGGGAGTCAGAGAAATTTCCAAAGGTAACTTCAAATCAAGGATATTGTTACCTATGACAGGAGATCTGGGCGAGTTACTAACTGGTTTTAACCGCATGGCTTCCCAATTAGAGAATTATGATGAAGCAAACATTGAAGAACTTAAAGCTGCTCAAATAAAACAACAATCGCTTATTGCCACCATGGCTGATGGAGCTATTTTGTTAGACGCAGAAGGCAAAATAGTTTTAACAAACCCTACTGCAAAAAGATTATTCCGTTGGGAAGGGAGATTCTTGGAAGGTAAATATCTTTTAAACGAGATACCAGAAATCTTATCAAACGATTTACATACAAATATAGAATCTTTATTGAATAGAGAAAAGGAAAATGACGATTTAAGGTGTAGTTTAGGAGAACCTGCAAGAACTTTAAGGATTGTTTTGCAATCTGTTTTAGATACAAATAAAATTGAACTAAAGGGCATCGCAGTAACTATTCAAGATTTAACAAGAGAAGTTGAGCTTAATGCTGCACAAAATAGATTCATTAGTAATGTTTCACATGAATTAAGAACTCCACTTTTCAACATAAAAAGTTATGTCGAGACTTTGTATGATTTAAAAGATCAGCTTTCAAATGAAGAGCAACTTGAATTTTTAGGCATAGCCAATTCAGAGACTGATAGATTAACAAGACTGGTAAATGATGTACTTGATTTATCAAGGTTGGAGTCAGGGAAAATAATCCAATTAGAACCAATGGATATTAAACCTGCTATAGAACAGACACTAAGAAATTACAGACTAAATGCTACAGAAAAAAACGTTGTTTTAGCTCATGAAATTGAGGAAACTATCCCCTCAATTTTAGGCAATTTTGATCTTCTTCTACAGGTATTTGATAATTTACTTGGTAATGGCCTGAAATTTAGTCCCAAAAACAGCGTCCTAAAAATAAGAGCTTACACTTGGCCAGATACATGTCCCGCATTACCTCCTAACAATAATAAAGATGTTCCCCAATGTGAATTAGTATCTCCTTTACCTAAAGTCAGAATAGAAATTGCAGATACAGGTTCTGGAATTTCACAGTCAGATCAAGAGAAAATATTTGATCGTTTCTTTAGAGTTGAGAATGCAGTTCATACAGAACAAGGAACAGGATTAGGATTATCAATAGTTAGAGGAATAATAGAGAAACATGGAGGTGAAATTAGAATGGCCAGTGAATTGGGGGTTGGGACCACCTTCTGGTTTGATTTACCTCTAGAACAATCTGATAAAGATGAACTATTAACTAGCACAATTAATAATGGTGAAAATTTCTCTGGTCCACAAATTGCCGCAGAAATCTAATTATTATCAATTCCTTTAAAAACGTTTGGCACATTTTGATCAGGGACAACTCTGTGAGGTGCGCCGCTAAATATTTGCTCAAAATTTGAAAATGAATCTTTAATCTCAGGGCCCAGGCTAGTAATTATAAATTCTCTTATCCTCTTGTCATGCCAAGATCCTCTCATTTTAAAAACATTTAAGGCTCTAGCCATCTCTCCTTTAATCTCGACATATTGAAGCAACAGTATCGTATCAGTAATTGTTGATATGTGAGAATCAGTAATAGAGTGACTACCCATAAATTCTTCAGCAGTATTTGTAAAGAACCCAGCAATTTCCTCTTGTTTTGAATAACCAGTTACCCCAATTACAAATTGTCTAAAAGCATTTAAACTTACACCTCTTGCTAACGCAGATAGAGAATCAATTGCCATCCTTTTTGGTTTAAATTGATTTATTTGAGTTTTTATGATCTGCAAATGATCCTCTAAACCAGTTGACTCAGGATATGCACAAATAATTTTTAATAGTCCATCACTTTCCATCTTTTCAAAATCTATCCCCCAACTTGTAGCATTCCGGAGTAATTGCGCTCTAGATTCTTCATATGCAAAAAGAATTGCTCTTTCGTTATTGTTATAGGCATCCTCTATAAACTTTGAGACAAGCATTGTTTTACCTGTGCCTGTAGCACCCGTTGCAAGAATTATTGAATCCTGAAAATAACCTCCTCCACACATATCATCAAGATCCTTAACACCTGAACTTATCCTGACATTTGAGGATCTTTGTGTTAATCTCATGGCGCCTAAAGCAAAGACACTAATACCATCTTGTCCCATTGTGAAAGGAAATTCTCCCTTCATATGAACGGTTCCTCTTAACTTTAAGACTTCAAGAGTTCTTCTTCTTTTTTCAGACTCAAGGACATTTCTTAGTAATACAACATTATCAGAAACAAATTCCTCAACCCCATAGCGAGCAATAGGGCCATAGTCATCAACCCTTTCTGTCGTCATGATTGTAGTAACTCCTATTTCTTTTAATCTTGCGATTAGTCTAAAAATCTCTCTCCTTACGACATAAATCGCATCATACTGTTGAAAAACAGCTGTTATAGAGTCTATGGCTACCCTTTTAGCTTTATATTTTCTTATTGCATAACTGATTCTTTCAATTAAACCTGACAAATCAAAATTACCTGCAACATCCTGTCCATCAGGGTCAGGTGATGCATCCAAGATGAAAAGTTTATTTTGATCGACTAATGTTTGTAAATCCCATCCAAAGCTAGCTGCATTCCTAATAATATCTAAGGGTGATTCTTCAAAAGTTATAAAAATTCCAGGCTCATCAAAATTGCAAATTCCATGATGTAAATATTGAAGTGAAAAAACTGTTTTTCCAGTTCCAGATGTGCCACTTACAAGTGTACTGCGTGCCGCAGGTAGTCCACCTCTACACACATCATCAAATCCATCAATTCCAGTAGGTAATTTCTGGACTTGCATTTTATTTGATTTGATAATGTTTTTATCTTTCATAGATTTTAAGCAGAAGTTATTTTAAGATTTTGTGGTTTTTAATGTCTCTATCATATTTGATTATAAAGATTTGACTTATTTTTTTGTACCTCCACTATATTCACTTTCTGATAATTCATCAAAAAGCAAATCTAACCCAATTAAAACCCTTTCTCTATCAGACAAGTCTCCAATTATTCTTCTAACAGGAGGGGGTAAAATTTTTGCGAGTGTGGGAGTCGCAAGAATTTTATCCTCTTCTGCAAGTTGTGGTTGTTTTAGCACATCTATTACTTTTAGAGCATAAACACCTTTGAATTCATTTTCTAGTATTTCTTTTAAGGTGTTTAATGCTCTCATGGAATTAGGCGTATTACCTGCCACGTAGAGTTTTAAAATATATGTTTTTCTTGCCGCCATTTTTAATACCTCAAATTTTCTTAATTAGATTTTGAACAAGCTTGACTAATTACACTATAAAATAAGAAGATAGAAAAATCCTTTGATTGCTTATTAGGCAAAATCAAATTCACTAATTTGAGCCTAACGGCGTCTTTAATAAAATGACTTCATCAAAAAAAACTTCAAATAACGCGTCAGTTAATAATGATTTGTACGCGATAGCAGAGACTTCTGGTCAACAATTTTGGCTCGAAGTCAACAAGTACTATGACATTGATAGATTAAATGCTAATGAAAAAGATAAAATAACACTTGATAAAATTTTACTCATAAAAGATAAAAACAATATTTCTATTGGTAAACCTTACATAAAAAATGCAAAAATTGAATTAGAAGTAGTTTCTCATAAAAGAGATAAGAAGATATTAGTCTATAAAATGCGCCCTAAAAAAAAGACCCGGAGAAAAATGGGTCATCGTCAAGAACTTACAAGAGTTATGGTAAAATCAATTAAAATAGAAAAAAGTACCTCAAAATCATCTTCTAAAAAAGAAGATTAATATAGAGGGCTAAATTTAAATCCTTAATTTAATTATTATTAATGGCACATAAAAAAGGCACCGGATCTACAAGGAATGGAAGAGACTCTAATTCCAAAAGGCTTGGGGTAAAGGCTTATGGAGGAGAGAAGGTAAGTGCAGGATCTATCCTAATCCGCCAAAGGGGTACTTCTTTTTTACCTGGAATTAATGTAGGTAAAGGCAAAGACGATACGCTTTTTGCTCTCAAAGAGGGAACTGTAAATTTTGAAAGCATAAAAAGGAACTTAAGGAGTAGGAAAAGAGTTAATATAGTGATCTAATACTTTTTGTAAGATCTTGTAGTTATAAGAATAGGGTGAAAAACCTCTACAAATTTTGATTGAAGAGTCTTAAAAAATCTTCTTACGATTTCTTCATCATCGATATGAAACGGATATTCATTATTTTCTCCTTTATAGAAATACCAATTAAATAATCCTACAGAATCTACATCCATCAATTGATGAAATGTATCAAGTTGGAAGCTAGGGTCAGATAAATGCTCTAAAACATCAAGGCAAACTATTGTGTCAAACTTTGATACCTCTGTTTCTTGAATTGTTTTAAAAAATGAAATTTTCTTATCAACTCCTAACTTTTTAGATCTATACTCAACAAAATTTCTATTAGTTTGATTAATATCAACAAAAAAAACATGCTCAACATTACCGGACATTGCATTTGCCAAGGCATGTGTGCCAATTCCTCCGCCGAAGTCTAGAACTAGATTCTTAGAAAATCTTTGTTGAAGTTTTAAAGTGTCAGAGATATAAGCTTTACTAGAAATATGCCATGAAGCCAAATCAGCCAAATGTTTATCACCAACAATATTTTTATAAAAATCTGAAGTATTAGTTAAATTGTTACCGGGATGAAGACTGGCCAAATTTACCTTAGCATTTTCAAGAAATCCATCTAATTCGTTCTCCCTAATACAAAGAAAATCCATTAAGTGAAATTTTAAATCAAAGGCATTATTTATAAATTCTTTTACAATAAGATCGTCTGATTTCAATTTAGTATTTTATTAATTCCTTATTTAAAAATAATAAAATAGTAAGAGTTAAGACACAAACTAAACCATTATTAACAATGAAAATAAGCGATGGATTCATAATTGTTGATAAAGAGAAAGGGTGTACCTCTCATGATTGCGTTAAAGAGATAAGAAAAATTTTGGGCATCAAAAAAGTCGGCCATACTGGAACCTTAGATCCTCAAGTAACCGGTATATTACCCTTAGCGATAGGGAATGCTACAAGATTTATTCAATATTTACCACAAAGAAAAATTTATTTAGGCCAAATACAATTAGGGATAAGAACAACAACTGATGACATACAGGGTGAAGTAATTAACAAAAAAAACTGGCCGATCATGAGTAGTCATCAATTAAACAAATATTTGGATAACTTTAGAGGGCTTATTAAACAAGTGCCCCCGAATGTATCTAGCGTTCATATAAATGGAGAAAGAGCGTACAAAAAATTTTTGAAGAATGAAGAATTTGTATTAACTGCAAAGGAAGTTCATGTGCATGAGTTAGTTTTAAAAAATTGGAATCAAAAAAATGGGGTATTAGAAATAAAAATCTCATGCTCATCAGGAACTTACATAAGATCCATTGCCAGAGATTTAGGGAAAGTTCTTTATTCTGAAGGTTGCCTTTTATGCCTTAAAAGAATTAATGCTTGTGGCTTTGATGAGAAAAATTCTATAAAAATATCTGACTTAAAAAAACTCAAAGAAAAAAATTCAGAAATTATTATTCCAACGATTTATGCTCTTGATCATATTTCAACTCTTGTTTTAACGGAGCAAATGGAACTAAATTTCTGGCGAACTGGCAGAGAAATAGAATTAAATAATGATAATTTTTTGTACAGCGCATTTTTAAATTACAAAAAACCTATAAAGATTATTGATTCCAAGAAAAATCTTTTAGGAATTGGTTTTATTAACCCAGTCAATAATAATTTAAAACCCAAATTAGTCCTAAATGCAAAATGAATATTACAAGTAACTTTTATTAAAAGGATTAATACTAACACCCCTGTAAAAATGTTTTAATATTTTTTCTGCTTTTTGACCTTTAGAAGCCATATATCTTACCCCCCATTGGCTCATTCCTACCCCGTGACCAGAGCCATAGCCAACGATTACTAACTTTTTATCAGAAACCCTATTGGGATTCTCATTATCAGAAATTTTATTTCTATTTTCCGTAAACTTGAATCTCATAAAAGTACTTTTGAGATTCATTCTATTCCTTAAATCAACTCCTGAGAATTGCTGAGTGCCTAAATTTCCAAAGAGTTTCGCATTTTTTATTCTGCCCGTATCAGTAATATCAACAATCTCAATTTTATTAATTCCACCAATTATAGGAAATAAATTTTGTAATTCTTCATTTGAAAAACTTTTCTGCCATTTAAGTTTTGGATTTTTTTTATCAAAATCTCTAACACTAATTAAGTAAGGGTATGAATTCTTCCAAACATCTTGACTGTTTTCTGTCATACCCCCTGAACTACTATGAAATAAAGCATTGATTAGCTTATTTTTATATGTTAAAACTAAAGACTTTGTACTTCTTACTGCCCTTATAGTTTTGTGGGTTCTTGATTCCAAACCATTATAAACTTGATGTTTTTGAGTAGAGTCAATGTCATACAAAGAATTTCCCTTCTGCTTTAAAGCATAAGTTCTTGAGGCAATAGCTTGAGCTTTTAAAGCCTCAATAGGCCATTTACTTGGCATTTCTGAACCAACCACGCTACTTAAATACTTTTCAATCCCAAGAACATTAACTATCAATATCTCAGAGTCAAGAATTAAAAGGTTTAATAACCCTGAATATCTTTTTTGGCCAACCCAGATACCTCTGCCATCCGGAGATTTTATTTGAAACTTGTCATTTATTTTTAGGTTATAGATTTTTTGTTTATTCCTATCAAAAAACAAAATTGATTTATCATTATCAGTCTTTAAAGTTAAACCTTTGATTTTCTTTTCAGAAAAACTTTCACCTTTAATTATTAATGGAATTGACCTATCAGATCTAATCCTTAAATTCTTCTTTTTTGAAATAAGAACTCTTATTAAAGGCTCTTTTAAAGCTGATAAAGAATAATTCTGAAAAACACAAAAAAGTAAAAGACCAATAAGACATATTTTTTTTGTAATCTTAGTAGTTTTTAGAAACACTTTGTTTGAAAAGCAAGTTTTGGGTTTGCCTAAGTTTGACTAAAAGTCTAGATTTAATCCAGATATCAAAATAAAAATATTAACATAAGTGGAAATCACTTTTTTAGGAACAAGTTCCGGGGTGCCGACATTAACAAGAAATGTTTCTTCGGTAGCCCTTAAATTATCGCAAGCTGCTGATGTATGGCTTTTTGACTGCGGAGAAGCTACACAGCATCAATTAATGAAAAGTAATCTTAAATCTTCACAAATAAAGAAGATATTCATTACTCATATGCATGGTGATCATATTTATGGTTTACCAGGACTTTTGGCCACGTTAGGTTTATCGGGTAATAGCAATGGAGTGGAGATTTATGGACCTTCAGAACTTCAAAATTTCGTTATTTCAACCCTCAAAGCAAGTCATTGCAGATTATCATTTCCACTAAGTTTTATAAAAGTTGAGGATTATGCCTCTCAAAACAAAATTTTATTTGAAAATGACAAAATGAAGGTATATTGTGCGAACCTTAAACATAGGCTACCCGCTTTTGGATATCGGGTAAGCGAGAAAGATAAACCAGGAATTTTTAATATAAAAAAAGCCGAAGATGAAAAAATACCACCAGGGCCAATTTATTCGCAGTTAAAAGCAGGTAAAACAGTTAAATTAGATGATGGAAGATCATTTAATGGAAGGGAATTCTGTGGCCCTCCTAAACAAGGGAAAAGTTTTGTATATTGCACAGATACCGTTTTTAGCAAGTCGGCTGTAGAGCTATCCAGAAATGCTGATTTATTAGTCCACGAATCAACATTTTCAAAGCAAGAGGAGGAAATGGCATATGAGAAACTACATTCAACAACAATAATGGCAGCAAAAACTGCCTTATTATCTAACACGAAGAAATTAATTATTACACACTTAAGTCCAAGATATACTCGAAAAAATTCAATAACACCAAATGATTTACTTAAAGAAGCTCAAGAAATTTTTCCTAATACCCATCTTGCAAAAGATTTTTTAACATCCGAAATTAAATAAACTGCAACAGTTCGTGAGCAGTAGGGTCGCAAACGACCAACCCATGAAATAATAGTCATATGGTTTTTTTAATTTGATGTCGATCGAAATGGTTACTATTTTTTCGTCACTAAAAAAGTCTTTTAAAAGACTCTTTATTTTTCTCCCATTGATTATTGGTTTAATCGTAACTCCAATACCTACAAATGCACTTTATCCAAGTGACCCATCATCAGTAGATGTTCTTAAAGAGGATCTTCATGGCAAAGATCTTCAAAATACTGAATATGTGAAATACGATTTATCAGGTCAAGACTTAGGTGAATCTAATCTTCAAGGTGCATATATGAGTGTTACAACAGCAAAAAATGCTAGCTTTAAAGGTGCCAATATGAAAGACCTTATAGCTTATGCTACTCGTTTCGATAATGCTGACCTTTCGGATGCGAATCTAACAAATGGTGAGCTTATGAAAAGTGTATTTGACGGTGCATTAATAGATGGAACAGACTTTACTGATGCTAATCTTGATTTGTCCCAGAGAAAGTCATTATGTGCTAGAGCGACTGGAACTAACTCAAAAACTGGTATAGATACAGTTGATAGTCTTGAATGCACTGGATTAAAAGGATATACCCCTCCAACTCCAAAAGCGTAAAAGATCTCAACTAACTTTTGGAAAAATATTACCAGGTTCTTTTGAACCTGGTTTTTTGCTGTACCACCATTCTTGAATTTCAGAAGAAAATTTCTTAGAAAAAATTGTTATAACTGTGTCAACAGGCTTAGTTCCAGGTTCTAGAATCCGAACCGAATAAGAAGGACATTTTCTAGATGCCATATCTGCCACAAATCTTGCACCAATCCTCCTCCAACTAGGCTCTTTACTTCTCCATGCAAGCCTGGAGCAAGGCCAAGGCAACTCCTCTCTATCGTATAACCTACAACATGGTCCAATAACTTTATAACTAAATAAACCTCCATGGCTTGAATGAATGCTTCCTGATTTAAATAATTGAAATTTATCCATTTGTATAAAAAAAGCCACCTCTTAAAGAGAGTGGCAGATAAAAATAATTTTTACAAGTAAAAAAAATTATTTATTTATAATTAGTAGAGTTCTTCTTCTGCGTGTGTAGTAATTGTGACATCAGAAGAGGGATATGCTACGCAAGTAAGTACGAATCCTGCTTCAAGTTGATCATCATCTAAGAAACTCTGATCTGATTGATCAACAGTACCTGAAGTGATTTTACCTGCACATGTTGAACATGCTCCAGCACGACATGAGTAAGGCAAATCAACACCCTGCTCTTCTGCAGCATCTAAAATGTATTGGTCGTCAGGAACTTCAATTGTTGAATTGAGACCTTCACTTTCGCTAATGAGTGTAACTTTGTAAGAAGCCATTTAAAAAAAAATTTGGTGGTAAAAGATTTACCTTTAATACTTTTTTAACATTGATTACGACTATTTGTGAGATTTTGAAGTAAAAAATGAAACAATAAAATGTAAAAAGGCGGTTACATTAGAAAAACTTATGAATTGAAATAACTAAAGAATTTTTTGTGCTGTAATGCACACCCAATCCTTTTTAGAGGATACATGATTTACTTCTAATTTACTAGTTTGTAATAATTTTAAAATTTCATCTTTTTGTGAAGATAAAATACCACTTAAAATGACCTCCCCACTTATTTTTAAGCAATCTCTTATGTCAGGAATTATTTCCTTAATAACATTTGCAAGTATATTGCAGAAAATAAAGTCGAAATTTTTCAGGGTATACTTACTTAGCAACTCATTAAATGAGCCCAGATATGTCTTAATTCCATTAAGGTTTCCAAAGTTTAATTTGAAATTAGATTTAGTAGAATTTATTGCTAAATAATCATTATCAATAGCATAAATATTTTTAGCGCCGAATGATTTAGCTGCAACACTTAAAATCCCGCTTCCTGATCCTATATCTAATATTTTTTTATTTGAAAGTTTTAGCTGCTCAATTTTTTCTAGACAAAGAGCTGTTGTAGCATGACTTCCAGTACCAAATGCGGCTCCAGGATCAATCTTAATGATTTTTTGATCAATATATTCCTCAGAGACTTCAAGCCAACAAGGCACAACCACAATCCTTTTCCCCACTTTCTCTGGGCTCCAAAACTTTTTCCAACTTGAAGTCCAATCTTCTTCTTTCAAGATGTTCCAAGTAAAAGAATAATATTTTTGATCATTTTTCTCAAGAACATCTTGAAGACTATTCTGAAGTTTAATTCTTGAGTTGTTGGACCAATTTATACATGGCAACCAAATAACAACTTTAGTCTTATCTCTAATATTCAATAGAGATTCAAAAGCATAACTGGTAATACCTAATTGATGGAATTTCCAAATGATAATTTCTTCGAGGTCCATTTTGATAATGAATGTAAGAAGATACCAATTATTTTTTTCCATTAATTTACAATTAAATTATAAAGTTACTGGATTAGCACTTGTTATACCATCAACTTTAAGTATTGATTCAAGCAAATTATTGGGTATTGGATCATCAATACTTAAAACCATTACAGCCTCTCCTCTTACAATTTTTCTACCAACTTGCATTGAAGCAATATTTACATTGTGATCTCCAAGAAGAGAACCTAATTTACCAATAATACCCGGCATATCTCTATGTCTAGTTACGAGCATGAATCTACTTGGTGAGACATTAACTGGGTATTGATCAATGCTGATAATTCTTAACTCCCCATCAGCAAAAATACTTCCCGCTACGCTATGTTCACCATTATCTCCATAAGTGGTTAACTGCAGCGATCCACTAGCGAATTCAGGTCTGGCTTCATCTTTATTTTCAATTACAGAAATACCTCTAGATTCCGCCTCAAGAGACGCATTGACATAATTTATTCTATCACCAAGAGCTTTGCTCAATAGCCCTTTTAAGCTAGCTATAATTAGCGGCTTCGAGGGATGTTGAACAAATTCACCTTGAAGCTTTACCTCTAATTTCTGCATCTTCCCTCCTGAAAGCTGACTTATAAGAAGACCCATTGTTTCAGCTAGTTGCAAATGAGGTTTTAAGCTGTCCATTATATCGGGACTTAAACCAGGAATATTAACTGCAGTTCGTGCAGATAAACCAAGCAAAACATCTCTAATCTGTTCAGCAACATCAACAGAGACATTTTCTTGCGCTTCTCTAGTTGATGCTCCTAAATGAGGTGTCAGAATAAGATTTTTATCTACTTTAAGAAGTGGAGAATTAGAATTTAAAGGTTCTTCTGAAAAAACATCTATTGCAGCCCCTCCAATCAAAGATTTATTTAAAGCCTCTGCTAAAGCCTCTTCATCAATAATACCTCCTCGAGCACAATTTATTAATTTAGAATTACTCTTCATACTTTGAAGTACCTTCATATTGACTAAATTTTCCGTTTCTGAAGTACGAGGCAAATGCAAAGTTATGTAATCAGACTCTTTGAACAAGATATCTATTTCGGAGAGCTTAACTTGTAGTTGCTGAGCTCTTTCTGTTGATACAAAAGGATCATATCCGTAAACATCCATACCAAGCGCATTAGCAACTTTGGCAACATGAGTTCCTATTTTACCTAAACCAACAACACCTAATTTTTTTTTAAAAAGCTCATTCCCAACAAACTTCTTTCTTTCCCAATTCCCCGAGAAAGTACTACTATTGGCAATTGGGATTTTTCTGGATAATGCCAACATCATTGCAATAGTATGTTCAGCAGCGGCTATAGTGTTGCCACCAGGCGAGTTAACAACAAGCACTCCTTTTTGAGTAGCAGCCTTGACATCAACATTATCAACTCCAACTCCAGCCCTACCTATAATTCTAAGTTTACTAGAAGAATTAATAATTTCCTCTGTAACTTGAGTACCAGAACGAATCATTAAAGCATCATAATCTTTGATAATAGAAGCTAATTCAGAGTTCGGGATTCCTATTCGCTGATCTACTTGGGCTACTTGTGAAAGAATATCGATGCCTGTTTGATCAATCGGATCTGTGATGAGAACTTTTGTCATTTAAGAGTTGTTCTTTAATCTTTTACTTTAACTTAATCTATAGTAGTTGTATCTTATTTTATTAATTTGAATAACACACAAACATTTGAGGAATGAAATTTGACTAAAAGTATAGTGATATTTGAAGACCTTGAAAAATGCATCCAACTATTTAATGTTTTCAAAGATAAGTCGGTATTGCTTTCCCAAGCAATATTAATACCTCCCTTAAGAGAAAAAATCTCACCAGATCAAATTAATTTGCTTAACGAATCAGCTAATAATTTTATTAAATCTCAATTAATTGAAGAAATAAGAATCCTAAATCCTAAGCTTGATAGGAAGATAAGGCAAAAAGATATGAGTAAATGGCTAATGCCATTTGGTTTTATAGCGGGTATAGCTTTTAGCAACATGACAAATTTATCAACTTTCAGTTTTCTTGGTGTCAACAGCATAGGAGAATCTTTAATAGGAGGTCTACTGGGAATGAGTTCAGGATATTTGGGAAGCATCGTTTCTTCTGCAAGTATCAACATCAATAGACAAAAAGAATTACGATCAATCATTAAGTTTAATAAAGAGGGTAAATGGCTTGTACTTCTTGAGAATCAAATTGGGACTGAATTACCTTGGACTTTAATAAAACAAGCAGATGCAAAAGATATTGTTTTTTTGGAAGGCTAAATGATTGACTTCAGGGATATCTTAATTAATTCAACCTATAAAGAAGAAACTGAGGAATTGATTAATATTGCTAACTTAGCTTTTAAGCACTGGGAGATTTATTGGACTAATTTTAGCTCTACCTACATTTGTGAAGAGATTTTAAAAGAATTCGAGAATTTAAATGATTTCAAATTTTTTATTTACGGTGGATTCTCGTCTGCTCAAAGATCTAGAATTGCTTGTTATAGAGAGGATAAAATACTTGAAGAGACGGCTCTCATTCGCGATTTTCCAGCAAAAGGAATAAAAATAAATGGTAACTTTCTATTTGATAATGCTACACAAGAAGACTTCAAATCACTATTAGTTGAAAATGGAGTACCTGAAAGAAGAATAGGAGAAATATGGACAATTGGAAATCGGGGGGCACAAGGGGTAATTGATAATTTAAATATTGAATATCTAAATGAAAAGTTTTTTTATTTAAGAGACGTTAAAGTAAAAATTAATATTATTGATTTAGATCAATTACTAATACCGACCGGAAGATCAAGAAAACTTATAAATACAGTTGAAGCTTCAACAAGATTAGACGCAATTGCTTCTGCAGGATTTAGGATATCACGAAACAAAATTCATGAAAGAATAGAAAATGGAATGCTTAGATTAAATGGATGCAAAGTTAATAAACCAACTATTAATCTCAAAATTGGTGACAAATTGCAGCTTGAAAACAAGGGTTTTATTGAAATCCTGAATTTAGAAATCACAAAAAGAGAAAGATGGAAAGTTAAATTACTTAGAAAATGAAACACAACCTGCTATTTTCTTATAGGGGGGTTAAAAAATCCTCAAGTTGGGCGATTAGCTCAGTGGTAGAGCACTACCTCGACACGGTAGTGGCCACTGGTTCGAATCCAGTATCGCCCATCAAAATTTTTACCATCTAGGTTATATCCACAGAAAATAGTTTCATTTTTTAGATTATTTAAAAATGAAACTTAATCAAATAATTAATCTTCATAAAGGTCTTACTGCTTTTGTAGTGGTGGGATTTATGATACTTTTCGATAATTTTACAATCGCTCCTTACGTTTATTTAGCTCTGCATGGTACGTATGGATTACTTTGGTTACTGAAAGAAAAAATATTTCCAGATCCTTATTTTAAAGAAAAAATCAATTTTTTAACTTCAGTTACAGGTTTTATTTTCCTTGGAAGTTACTGGGTAGCACCCTATATTCTAATCTCATCTCAGAAGCCTGTTCCCAATATCATAATAGCTGCATCTATATCAATAAATATAATTGGAGTGTTTTTACACTTTGCTAGTGATGCCCAGAAATATTTTTCTCTAAAATTAAAAAAAGATTTAATTAAAGAAGGATTTTTCAAAAATATTAGAAATACAAATTATTTAGGAGAAATACTAATTTATCTTTCATTCGCTATCCTTTCGATGAATTTCATTCCATTCGTGATTCTTACAATATTTTTCTTTATAGTTTTTCTACCAAGAATGTTAAAAAAAGATGCTTCGCTTACAAAATACGATTCATTCGAAGAATACAAGGAAAAAACTGGTCTTATTTTCCCTAAATTCAATGCTTGAAAACAACTTACCAAGTTGGAGACAAGATTTAAAAGCTTCTAGGAAAAAAGAGGGTAAATCACCTTCTAGTAGGTGGATTCAGCTCGCAACAGTTAGCGAAAAAAATGAGCCTAGATTAAGAACAGTTGTTTTCAGAGGGTGGCATAAAAATAGTTCAATGATTATTTTTACAGATAGAAGAAGTGAGAAAATTGAGCATTTAAAATCTAACCCTAATGCAGAAATACTATGGTTTTTTTTGAAAACCAAATCTCAATATAGATTCAAAGGAAAAATAAGTGAACTGAGTGATAACAAAAGTTATTGGGATACATTATCTGAAAAATCAAAATCTCCTTGGTTCTGGGGATTTCCTGGAGAGAAAATAAAGCCACAAGTGAAATCTTCATACGAAATATTTTCCAATCTACCCAAGTCAGAAAATTTTGTAGTTCTAAATTTTGAAATCGATTCAGTAGATCTTCTTAAATTAGAACAGCCTATTCATAAAAGATATCTATGGAATAGGGTAAAGAAATGGGAAAAAATAGAAATCAATCCCTAAATATTTCTAAATTGTATATTTAGGTTGAAAAAAATATACTGATCAGTCAGTTTTAAAAAAGAAGTATGATTCTTATGAATTTCTCAGAAATTCCTGAAAACCCTTTTATTTTTTTATCTTGGGTAACTGCTATAGGACTATTTATAAGTCTTTTTGAAGCAACAATTAAGATAAAAATTGAGAAGAGAAACAATTATCGAAAAAGGTTAGAACTAATTAATAACCTTTATCCAAAAAAATTAGCTTGATGTATCTGAAAGGATGTTTGCCTGCAGAAATTGAAATAAACCCCCTTTACTTGTTTCTTCTTTTATTTCAGTTTCCTTAGGGGATTTTGATTTTGTAGATGATATAGTTTCTTCCTCAGCTTCTGATTTTAAAATTCTAATAATAACTTCATCTAGGGAAAAATTACCCGGGCCTGTTAATGCAATTGATGTAGCTGAAGCAAAATAGAGAAGTAAAAGCTCAAGTAAAAAAATATTAAAACCTGAAGTGACAAGTGCATGATATATAGCCACAGAAATTGTTCCCACGATTGCTAGAGCTCCAAATCTTGTAGCTAAACCGATAATTAGTAACCAACTACCACCTATCTCTGAAAATGCCGCTACATAAGATAAGAATATTGGAAATGGAAGATGTAGTGGTCTGACAAACGCATCTGCAAAATTTTCTATGTTTGCTAATTTCTCATAACCGTGATGGATAAGAACCGTTCCGGTTATGACTCTAAGAATTAATAAAGCAGTATCTTTACTAAACGACTTGGTAAGAATTGTTGAGAGCACAAAAAAAAATTATCCTTAAGTAAAAATAACTAGTAACAGTATTCATCGTGGATTAAACCGCAAAAGTCGTCCCTAATTAAGTATTTATACTTAGTTAACTAAAGAATTCTTTTTAAATTAAAAAATCTTCTTAAATTAAAAGTTCTTTTTTGAATAATTTTCAAATATTCTCTGATTGATTTTCGGAATATTTTCTTTAAATTTGAAAAAACCTTTTTTGGCGAATTTCCACGCAAATAAATCTTCATTCCTGACAAGATTAAAAATATTTTTATTGTGTAATTTTTTAAACTCAATTATGAAATCATAATTTTCTCCCACTCCAGGATAAATAATGTCAATTTCGTTAATATCTTTGAAAGTAATTTCTAATAAAAGAGGATCAATCTGTATAACATTATCAAATTGATCTATAAATTCAGAGACCAAATCTTGTTTAAATTTTAAAACAGATTC
>QCQN01000011.1 GCA_003212175.1 Prochlorococcus sp. AG-449-P16 | reverse complement strand
TTTTCAATTCTTTTTGTACCTAAAATGGATAGCAAAACAACTAAAATTATGAATATTTCAGGTGAATTCAAACCTAATAGTTTCATAAATTTTTATATTCTATATATATTTTAGTACATGCTTAAAATTTAATCTAATTATTCTCAAAAGTTGGAAGATAGAGTTCCCTATTTGATGCAATTAAACCCTCTTCTTTAAAAAAAATCTCTAAGTCTTTTAAATCATTTATATCTACAAATTCACCACAATTATCTAATATATTATTATGGGTGAAATTCCATAAATTATCGAGATATTCATCATCGTCTGGAAATGCTACAAATTTTAAATATGTATTGTTCAAAGCATATTCACTAGCGAAATCAGAATCTAAACCTTCCCTCTTAGCATCACAAAAAACTTTAGCAAATCTTTTGCCTACAGAAGTTTGAGCACTAGATAAATCTAAATTACCTTGGATTGCTTTTACATTTATTGGCGCAATAAAAATAATTACTGGAAGAAAAATAGATACTAATATAAACAAGAAAAATTACCTTTTTTAATTTCAATTGAATCTAAACTAGCAAAAAAAGTAATCAATTAGGCCTATTTAAGTAAAAACACTTATTATAAAATTAATGAAATGAATAGAAAACATAAAATCTACTCCATATAGGAATTTATAATAAAGAAAGATTAAATAAATACAAAATTATATGTCTTCAAATATAAAACTAAAAGGAAGGGGAATTAACAGGATAATTACGAGTAAGGTGATGCTATCACCATTAGCAGGAGTTACAGATAATATTTTTAGGCGACTTGTACGTAAATGGGCTCCAAACTCTTTACTTTTTACAGAAATGATAAATGCCACAAGTCTTAAAAAAGGATTTGGAACACAAAAAATCAATAAAATAGACTTAGAAGAAGGTCCAGTTGGAGTACAAATATTTGACAATAGACCTCATGCTGTTTCTGAAGCCGCGAAACAAGCCGAGGACTCCGGAGCTTTCTTAATTGATATAAATATGGGATGTCCAGTAAAGAAAATTGCAAAGAAAGGTGGAGGCAGTGCCTTAATTAAAGACCGAAAACTTGCTATAGAATTAGTCAAAAATGTCGTAAAAGCAGTCAAAATTCCAGTAACCGTAAAAACAAGACTCGGATGGGATAGTAAAGAAGAAAATATAGAGGATTTCTTAATTAAGCTCCAAGATGCTGGAGCAACTATGATCACACTCCATGGAAGAACTAGAAAGCAGGGATTTTCAGGCAAGTCAGATTGGGAAATGATTGGGAGACTTAAAAGGTTATTAGAAATTCCAGTAATTGCTAACGGAGATATCAAAAATCCAGATGACGCCCTTAATTGTTTAAAAAAAACAAATGCTGATGGTGTAATGATTGGACGAGGAATTTTAGGATCACCATGGAAAATAGGAGAAATAGATTATGCAATTAGAGAAAATAAAAATTTTAAAGAACCAAATACTGAAGAAAAACTATATTTAATTATTGAGCATCTTGATGAATTAATAAAAGAAAAAGGTGATCATGGCTTGCTTATTGCGAGGAAACATATCTCATGGACATGCAAAGACTTCAAAGGCGCATCAAATTTGAGAAATAACTTAGTTAGAGCGGTTGATAAAAATGAAGTTAAAAATTTAATAAATAAAATGATTAAAACTCTGAATAATGAAAAAAATGCATTAGCGTAAAACAAATTTATTCTTTTAATGAAAATAATTAGTAAAGAAACAAGTAAGAGAGTTTGTGATCATATGAACAATGATCACATAGATTCAGTTCACAAATATCTTATTCATTATGGGAAAATATCAAGCTTCGAGAATGCTTATATGGAAGAAATTAATAATAGTTATATAAAAATCAATTACGATGGCCAGTCAGCAATTATCAACTTCAAAAATGAAATATCTGAAGAAGAAATTCATTCAACCCTAGTTTCAATGATTAAAGAGATTAAATAATAAAATTATTTATATAAAAAATCTAAATTTTATTTTCGTAGTAAAGAGTTATCTTTTTACATTCTTCAAATGAAAGCATGCTTAATCTTGATGTAGCTTTTATTTTTAGAATTGCACAAACAGCTAATAAATCGGAGCTATCAACATTAAGTGCTTCCGAAAGCTCTAGGACTCTAAGACCTTTCATTAGTATAAAAAAAATTTTTTACTACACAAATAAGAACCTTAAAATCAATGGGCTGCATTTTTCCCTAAACCTGCAATGAATGGAAAAGTTTGTTCATCACCAAAAATATCTTCTACCGAAGAATTAGAAATATTAGTTTTTTTATTATCAGGCATAATTTCTTCAATTTCATTAGAAATATTATCTTTAGTATTATTTTCAATTTCTTTTGCTAATAAATTATTCGTATTAGAAAATATTGAAAAAACTAATACACATAAAAACAAAATAATTCTTTTCATAATAAAAACTTATCTATAACTATTTTCATATGCACATGCCGATTTTTAGAAAAACCAACTTATTATAAAACAAATCTAAATAAATCAAAATAAAAAATATTCATCTTCCCAACTTATTTCTATTTTTAAATCTAATAAAAAAATATAGACCTAGTAAAAAAAGAATTGCTAAGGAGTACTGATTAAGAAAAACATAAACTATATAGACGAGAAATGGGAATAAGCACGCCCTCTTGAAATTTAATTTCTGTTCTTTTGACATATTTTTCCAATTCAAATATTCTTCCCATTGAAAAATCTTCTTCATTTTTCTACTTCTACTTTTACGATTAAACATAAATTTATAAATATAGTTTTGATTATTCTTATATTAATAAACAAAATTAATCTACAATATCAAAGTAAGCTTTTTCATTGAATAAAATATTTTTTAAATAAAAGATGAACTCAAAACCAGTTTGGAAAATAGAAAAAATAGTTTTACCTCAACATGCAGATCATGCAGGCGTAATGTGGCACGGTACATACTTTAATTGGCTTGAAGAAAACCGAATAAATGCACTTTTAGAAGTAGGTGTAAGTTATTTTGAACTAACAAAAAAAGGCTTAGATTTACCTTTAATCAATAGTTCAATAAAATATAAATCCCCATTATTTCTTGGTGAAATAATAACAATAGAGAGCGAATTCTATATTGAAAAAAGTCCTAGGATTAATGTAATTTCAAAATTTCTTAACAAGCAAAAAGAAATCCTAACGATTGCTGAAGTAAATTTAGTCTTAATAAATACAATGAATTTTTCTATAATAAGAAAAAGACCAGATTTCCTATCGGAAGCATTTATTAAATTAAACGGTTGAAATTATTATCCGTTAATTGAAAAATTTATTAAATTATCAATTATGAATATATTTCAAGTTATTGACTCTTACCAATATGAAATGGAGTCAAGATATCAAGAAAAATCAATGCTTACAAATCTTTTTACAGAGCACAAATTCATAGGATGGTTAGGATTGTTTATAGTATTTTTTTCTATCTTCACGATTTTTGTTTTTCAATTTCTTGAGTGGGAAAGTAATGACAATAATAAAAGTTAAGAAGATTTAACGCTTATAATTCAGCTGAATGACTTAAAAAATGGCTATCTACTTAAAAATTACTAACCCTACAGAGGTTGTAAAAAACAAGACCTCAAAATGGCTTACAGATATTACACCTGAAAGGATTGATAGGAAATTAGTCGAGGATGAAGTAATAAAAGGCATTATCGAGCAATTAACATTAGAAGGCATAAAAGGAGAAATTTCGGCAATTAATGGTTTTGAAGTAAATGAATCTTCAGTAATAACAAAGAATAATTTTGTTATTAGAAAAACAAAAACTTTTTAGATCGAAAATAAAAATCTTTAATGGAAATTTTTTTTATTTTAATAATCTTTATCATTTCTTTTATTTTGATAATTGTAAGAAATTATCAAATTAAAAAGAAAAGATTTAAATTAAATAATGCCTTAAATTCAAATTTCTTTATTCAAACCATTAATAATTTAATAGAAGCAAACAAATACAATTTATTAGAAGAAAGGATTAGATTAACTGAAATAGATGCTTACGGCAATGAGGATTATAATAAATGGATTGGCAATCCACCTCTTGATGAAAAAGCAATAGAGAAAAGTTTATTAAATGGGTCAAAGCAATTTAAAGAAGGAATACCTTACTTCTGGGAAAAGGTTATTTTAAAAAAATTTGGAAGTATGGATTTATTTTTTGAGAAGTGGAGATCTTATTGTGATGAGAATCCTACTATTGATGATGAAATAATTGGATCTATTAGAAAGCTCGAGACTGAAGATTGGTTTGCATTCATAGCAAGTCAAATAGAGAAATCATGTTTAAACCTAATAGAAAATGATTATTCAAAAATAATTAACGAAAGCTATAAAAAAGGTATTAAATTCGAAAATCATTGCATGAATATTCTCAAACAACATGGTTGGGAAGTTAAAGAAACCCCTAATACTGGAGATCAAGGAGTTGACTTAATTGCGTCAATAAATGATTTAAGAATATGTATTCAATGCAAAAATCATGAAAAAGCTATTGGGAATAAAGCAGTTCAAGAGATTTCAGCTGGTAAATTATTCTGGAAAGGTACACATGCAATAATAGTCTCAAAATCTGGCTTTACAAAGTCTGCCCATCAATTAGCAAAATCAAATAAAGTAAAACTAATCAATGAATACCAATTAAAAGATTTAGAAAAGTTTATTGTTTAGATAGTTTATATCAATTGTGTTAAGCCTTCTTTGTACAACAATAGTGTTGTAAAAATTCCTAAGGCCCACATTAAACCTCTAGCTGTTGGGATATTAAATACATAGGCACCAATATATAAAAAACGGAATATAGGATGAATCAATGCTGCAATTATTGCAATATTTGAGTCAGTTAAAGTAATCAAACAAAGAAGACATGCCGGAGCATGTAGGGAAATACTTTCCCAACAATTTTGATGACACCAAACTGCTCTTTTACCAAAAGAAGGTAATTCTTCAAATAGAGCCCTTGGAGCAGCCATATTTTCAATAGAATATCCCGCTTTAACTCTCCCTATCGTTAATGGAATAATAGATGATAAAACTACACCAACTGATAGACAAAGGCTCCAGGCAAAAGCTACTTGCATATGAATAAAATAATATTATTAGCTTAATAATTGCAGCTTGTTATCGTGATAAAAAAAAATCATTACCTTAAATAAAACATTTCAAAGACAGTTATAGGTTATATTAAAAAAAAATATTTCATGGATAGTACAAAACTTTTTTTGATTTTTGGCATAAGTTTATTTATATATTTTGCTTTTCTGTTACTTGGATTTATTCTTAGAAATAAAAATCTAGAGGCACAGAATCTAAAACAAGATGAATAGATTATTAATGCCACAAAAATTTACGATTATCTCAATATTTTTATATCTTTTTGGAAATATTTCATGGAAATAAAATTTGATTCTAACAATAATAAGGGATATTTGAAATTCAATAAAACAGTAACTGGTGTATGAAAAAATTTTATAAATTTCTTAAAAGTATTTTATTTATATCATTTTGGCTTATTTTATCTTCATTTTTAACCCAATATTGGAATACCTTTCATTGGGAATATATTTACTTAAACATCAGAATTATATTTGATAAAGAATTTTGGTTTGTTTTAGAAAAAATTCTTTTAGGATTTGATATTGGTTACTGGTTAGAAGAAGCGCTAAAATTTTTAAGTTATGAAATACCTAAAGAATCTTTTAAATATTTTCCAATTTATTTCGTTTTAAAATCTATTTGGATAAAGAATTAATTTATATTTTTAATAGATTTTAATAAATTCCTTAAAATTCTTGAATAAAGTCGGTGAATTTATTTTTCTTAAAACAAATAAAGTGCCTTTATCACCTCTGCAGATTCTAAGCCTATTACTCAAATAAGTTATCTCTAACCATCCTAATTGTTCATTATTTATTTCTTTGATAGCCTTTATATCTTTTCTTCCAAATTTAGGACCTATAACACCAGCATGGGTAAAGTTGACCCCAATTTTTTTTTCATTTATGTAATAAAGACTTATCAAAATACCAATACCAATAACTGCTTTTATTCCTCTCGGTTTAAGTAAATTAAGACCGTTTAAATTAAAGGGATCAAGAATTTGAAGGTTATCAATAAAAGGAGAATATTTTAAAAAAGGAGAATTAGAACTACTCCACCTAAGCTCCCAGACACCCTCTAAATAATTTTTATCATTGCTATAGGAAAAATTATGATCAATTTCAAGTTGTTCGGCAATAGCCTTTATCCTCTCTGAATTTGGAGATTTATGAATTAATTTTAATAAATCATCTTCGGATTCCATTTAATAACCGCTGATTATAAAGCTAAGGATTAATACTCACACCATATGCTATATTCTACCCAGAATATGTTGATTTGATGACAAAGAGCTATTGGCTTAAGAAAATTTCAATTCCAAATGCTGATTTATTCGTGGAATATATAAGAACAGTATTGCCTTGGATTAAATCAGTCGGAGGAGTGATAGTAAAAAGAGATTTGATACAAGAATCAACTTCAAATGAATGGGATGGGGGGCAGCTTGGATTAGTAATAGAATTCGAATCAAAATTTGCTGCTAAAAAAGCATTTTATTCTGAAGTATTTCAAAAATATCTTCAGTCCAGAGATTTAATGGAATTAGTGACTATTACTACACTTTAAAATTCAACCAATAGCGACCTCACTCAAACAAATAATAAGTATTTATTACTATTAAATTATTTATGTAATAATTATAACTTCACTAGCAATCGTATGATTTGCAAAATTTAAATGTAAAAGTAATCCGTTAATCAAATGAACTATTCAACAGAAAAAGATGATTATTTGATGACAACTCCATATACAAAAAAAATTCAGCAAAAATTTGAAAAGGTTAAATCTTTTTTAGAACAAAATGGATTTAATCCTTCATCAGAGAGCTTAATGCAAGATATAGTTAGTTCAGAAGAATATATTGCTAAAAATGGCTTATAAAAAATCAGAATATATTCAGAGTCCTTAAATAATAAAAACCGCCTATGAGAAAAGGTAATAATATTCCAATAAATAAAAATATGGATTTCTTTGATTCGCTTTCTGATATGGGATTAATTTCTGGTTCAATCGCAAAACCATTTTGTCTTCCACCGCTTTCGGTTGTATAACCTTTTTTATTCATAAGAAAGATAGTCTTTGCAGATTATCTCATATAAAAACTTATTTAAAAAAATTTTTTACATATAGAATTAAACTAATTTCTAGATCTAATAATTTATTTCGATCTGAGATTTCAATTTAGCAGCTTTTTTTAAAAGACCTACAACTTCCTTACGGCCAGTAGCAAACTCAGCCTTATTGAGTAACTCACTATATTTTTTTGTGATTTCTCTGTGATTCATTTTAAACATTATCTTCCTTAAATTATAAAGTTACTAAAATTATTTTTTGTATAAAGGATATCAAAATAGAGTTTAAGTACCTTTACCTATCTAAACCAACCTTTTTTTTTCTTTGGTTTAATCTCTTCTTTAATAACTTCTTTTTTTCGCCCAAATAATCCTTTTTTTTGAACTGGTAAATTCTCCTCAACAGATTTAGATTTTTTATTAAATAAGCCTTTTTTAGGTTCTTTTTTAATTAATTCTTTTGTATTAGAAATCTTTGTTTTTTTAGGATTTAATTTTGAATTTTCGGGTTTGCTATCTGCGAATAAAGTTTGATAAACAAAAAAACCAAAAACAGCAAAGAATCCTAGTGCCTGTACTAAAGCAGTTCCAAGATTATCAAACATTTAGGCCTCAACTTTGTATAGTGATTCTTTTTCTTTAGCATCTATACATTTTTTATCATCAGACAAGCATTCGATTTCTGCCTTCTTCTCATTATGAGAACTGCAGCCACCTGCATTTGCATTAGGTATTGAAAAAAAAGTTAGTACTCCTAAAAATAAGGCACATGGGGTATTAAAAAGTTTCATAAGTTTTATTTTTATTATGGAAAAATAATTTCGCAATTGCGAAGATAATTTTTCTTCTACTAAAATATCTCCATTTTATATATCTATTTGTAGTAATTAACTAAGTCGATAATTAATATTACTAGTAATGAAAAACCTAAAATGAAAGGTAAATAAGGATATTTATTTAAAATTTTGTTTAGTTGATTTTTCGATGTTTGTTTTTCTTTTTTCTTTTCTCTTGGTGGTAAGCCTAACTCTTCCCTTCTTTTAGCTTCTCCCATAATTTTTTAATATACTTAAGTCTATTTTATACATTAAGCAAAAGTAATGGATTGTTCGAGATTTAATTTATTCACAGTCACTTTAGTGTAAATTATAGATATATTTGAGATATATTTGAAATATATTAAAAATTACATGATAGAAGTAGTTTGGTCAGTAAATATAATGATTGCAATTCTAATTATTGGTGTTGCCTGGGTTCTTTATTACATATTCACTTATGATCAAAAATTTAGTTCCTAGATAAATGTCAGATAAAGATCTCGGTAATTTTCTAAAAAAAATAGAGCAACTGAATCAAATTGCTGAACTAATAAAAAATAATCCTAGTAAAAAGTTGTCCCTTTCAAAATGCCAAAATCATGATGAAGTAATTAAATTAACTACTGAATGGGGTTTTGATATTGGTAAAAGGTGGGGAGAATATTAATTTATTTTATTACCATCATTATGAAAATTGCCATCAACTTCAAATTAAATTCCTAAGATTAATAAGAATTTCTGGTATTAGAGTTATGAAAGAAATTGGAGAGATAAAGTCTAATATATATAAAATAGCTGCTGTTACAGATAGAGGTCAAAGATTAAATAAATTAATTTCTCATATGTATCAGGAAAAAGCTAATGAAATGGATGAATTAATTGAAGCTCTTAAAAACTTTAGTTTTGAAATATCAGAAAAATCATTATCTGGAGAGTGGGAATTGATTTTTTCTAATGTTGAATTATTTCGAAGTTCTCCTTTCTTCCTTGCTATTGAAAAGGCATTAAATGATGAATTTAAGAGTAATCTTTTTTTTAAATTACATCAATTGCAAGTAGGATCGTTTGGAATATCCACTATTGGGAGAATTGCTCAAAAGATTGATTTTGAAAAAAAAGAATTTATATCTACTTTTGACACTACAATATTTGGGCTCACAACAATTCCTATCCTAGGTTGGTTCAAACTTTTACCTACTTTTGGAGGGAGAGTAATAACCCTAGCAAGTGATTTAGTTTTAAAAAATAATTTACTTGATATGAAATTACAAAAGACAAAAGTTTCCAAAGTTGATGGACTTAATAAGATTCCATTATTTAGTGAATTACTTATGGATAGATGGTATCCAGTTAAAGAGGTATGGAATAAATTACCTTGGAATAAAGAATCGCCAAATTGTCAGGTTTCAATTGAATATTTAGACGAAGAAATGAGAATTATGAAGGATATGTATGGGTCTATATTTATTTATATAAGGCCTTCAATTCCATTATTGAATTCAAATGAAATCTCCAATAAATAATTAAGAGACTTACTAATATTTAAAATAATTTATAAAATAAATTCATCAAAAATTTATCTTAAAGATTAATTATTAAAAACATCTCACATCTCAAATAAAAATAGGTTATGTTCATAGTGAACATTATTTTATTATGCTCAGAAATCAAGAAAAAAATTCAGTTGTCAGAGGAGTTTTTCTAATAGGAGGATGGGGCCTAGGTCTAGACAGATTCTATGAAGGAGATAAAAAAGGTGGTTTTTTATCAATTATTGGTTGGAGTATCACATTTTTTAGCTTTATCTTTCTTAAATGTTCGGGTGAGGAATATGTTGAGGGTGTGAAAAATTATTCAGATTATTCCCCTAACCCATTAATAGTATTACCTTTACTTGCAGGATCTTATGGTGGTTTTCTAATAATTAAGAAGGCTTTTAGATTAGCAAAGCAATTTGAAAATGCTGAATAATACTACCAGAAGGCAAATTCAAGATAACAATCCAGATCCTTTCAAATAAAACTTAAATAAAAGAATTACTAGAAGGTTTACTATTGCTAAGGCTACTAAACCATTTCTGTTTTTTACATCTAATTTCTTAATTAAATTAGAAAGATAAACAACTGGATTTTCTGGCTCCTTATTATCCAAATTTTATTTAAGGATTAATTTTAAAAGAAAATATCACAGTTTCATTTGAAGAATCAAAATTGTAAAGATGAATATCCAAAAAGAAATAAATAATTTCTAATCCATAATTCCTACATTTCTTAAAAACGCTTTACCAATATTACCAATTACAAAAAATAAAGACAAATTAATTAAGAGGATTATTAATAATGCCAACATTTTATAGTTTGGATTAGTTGAAATGCCATCAAATCCATTATTAAGAAATCTTTTAAAAAGTGATTTGTCAATTTTTAGTTTTTGTTGCTCAGAATCAATTTTTACTTTTTCTTCTGAAGAATCTTGATTAGCTGCTTTCTCTAAAAATTCTGTAAATGCCTTAACATTTTCTTCTTTTTTATTCCCCTCATTAAAATCTTTTTTGTCTTCATTCAAATTGGGGGCCGATTCGATTGAATTATTTTCCTCAGGATTAAGTTTTGAATCTTCCAAATTAGTAGTAAATGCTAGGTGTATACTACACCATAAAAAAACCCACTCGATCAATTGAAGAGAGGGTTAGCTAAGGTTAAAGTTCTTATCAAAATAATAATCTATTTTAATTAAATTTGCGGTTGAAGCATAATGAAGTTTTAATTTAAATTATATTCAAGGTGACTTTTTCTTTCAAATGTTAGATGCGAATACTAAAAAGGCATGTAAAGATGATCCCTCAATAAGAGAAATTAAAATTAGAAATATCGAACATGCTATTGAACAAGCAGAATTGATGATAAAAGAATCAAAAATGAGTCAGAAAGAATTAATCTTCTTAAAAAGAAAAATATCGGACTCAAGACAGGATTTGGAGATACTTTATTTAATGAAAATTCAATGAATATTAATTTGTTAGTCTTTTAAAAGATTGAATTTTTGAAAAGAAAATTAATTTGTATATTTGAAGACTAATAAAGTTTAAAGGGAATGTAATAGTTTTATAAAGGTTCTATTTATGTCTAAAAATAATCTATATATCCCTTTAAGGGTTGTTCCATACATCTTCATTTCAATTACTGCTATTGCAATAACAGCGGCTACATATGTAATTACCTAGTTCTATCTGCAATGTAAAGTTTTTAGATATTAAATAAATTAAAATATTTGTAATAACTAATAATATGAATAAAGTCAAAATAGCAATTTTTACAATATCAATAATAATATTTTCCCTTATTGGGATTAAAAGAATAATTTATATAAATCAAGTTAAAGATTTAAAAAGTAAAGAAGAATCAATCTTAAATGAATCTTTACGAGTTTTAAATGAATGCTTCGATCTAGACAATAAAAATAAAAGAACTCTTAATAAATCAATTGAATTAATTGAGTATTGCTTAGAGGAATATGGATATAAAAATTGATTTCAAAATTTGAATGATGAATTTCCCTAAGCCTTCACTAATATGCAAATAAAAAGAATTGTTTTTGATCAATAATCTTGTTATGTTTCATAATATTTTTTTTGACAATATTTTCCTAACTTAATTTTTTTAAAATGACTAAATTGAAATGCTCTTATTTAGGGAATTTAAACTGTGAGGCTATTCATCTACAATCTGGAAGTCTTATTAGAACGGATGCACCTTTAGATCACTGTGGTAAAGGTGAAAGTTTTTCCCCAACTGATTTATTAGCGACATCTCTAGGTACTTGCTTGCTAACCATTATGGCAATCAAAGCTAAATCAAAAGGATTTGATTTGAAAGGTATTTATTTGAATATTGAAAAACTAATGACGCAAAATAGCGAGAGGAAGATAAAAGAAATAAAAATAGATATTTTTATACCAGAGAGCACTTCAAATGAAACTATTGATTTTTTGAAAAAAGCTTCCAAAGAATGTCCAGTTACAAGAAATTTATCTCAAGAAATAGATATAAAAATTAGTTGGCATCATGAATAAATCTCAAACATAGTAATTACATAAAAAATAATGAAATACTTTATTGGAATAGTCATTCTGTTATTTGGAATATATATAATGACAGATTTGGCATTGAAGGCTAGGTATACAAGAAAAAGACTTTCCAAAGGGAAAAAATAAATCTTCTAAATTTTCAAATTGAATATTTAAGATAATAGATTTATTTTTTAACTATTTTTTGGTCAATCAAACTAATCAAAGGGATCATGAAATTTACATTTATTCCAACCGTGCACCATGTATAAGTAATTAGAAAAATTAATTTTATAAATAAATTAGGGGGTAAAGTGAAAAATATTTTGAAGAATCCTCCAATGAATAATACTAATATTCCAATTTGCAAAAGACCTTTAATTATCCATTTAAGTCCATTTTTTTTTATGTTTATATAAAACCAGAAAAAAACAAAGCTAAATAAAGATACATATATAAGATTTATGATCATCTTTTCAAAGAAAATCTAATAAATTTGCCATCCAAAAGGCATTATGATAATTATCACTTTTTTATCTATGATATTTTTTTGAAAATAGAAAAGTTATACAAAAAACAATAAATACAGAATTCCATGAATCAACTTTTTATCTAAAACATTTTCGATTTTAGTAAATCAACTCTTTTTTGATT
This sequence comes from Prochlorococcus sp. AG-449-P16, assembly GCA_003212175.1. Classification (GTDB taxonomy): domain Bacteria; phylum Cyanobacteriota; class Cyanobacteriia; order PCC-6307; family Cyanobiaceae; genus Prochlorococcus_A. The sequence continues at coordinate 14,336 of QCQN01000011.1, read as the reverse complement.
TACTCCCAAATCACTTTCTCCAACTCTAGATTCTGATCTTATTGATAAGATGTTTGATTCAGGAAAAAAGGATACTTCTAAATCGTCTACATACTTCATCCATTTACTGGTTGCCTCAGCATGAAGATAATCGCCATCAATTTCTACGATCTCAGTTCTTGGAGTATTTTCGATAAATGTTTTAATCTCTTCAAAAGGTTCCTCGATATTGTTAACCTCCCATTCCTCTCGTACACAGTGAGCAATTTCTACACAGGGTTTTAGTTGTAAATGTGAGGCAAATGATGAAGAAGGGAATAAAAAGCTTGAACAAATTAAAATTGCTAAAAAGAGTATTTTCATAAACAGAAGAATTTAACAAAACATAATCTAACTAATCAAATTACTAATTTGTAATGATGTTTCTCATTATTTTTGAAGAAAAGGGCTATGTTTTTATATTTTGGGATTAAAAATATTACATATATTTAAATAAAAAAAAAGATCCCTCTTTGAGGGATCTTTTAAAATTGGTTTAGATCGAGTGTTTCCTTGTTTCCACTGAACTAAACCAATTCCTCCTACACACAGTTCTAATATCACACTTTATTTCAAGTTATGTAATCCCTATTAGACCTCTATCTTAACTGTCACATCGCAAAACAATAAAATAAAAAAGTACTCAAACATTGCAGTCGAGTACTTTTAAAGTTATCAGAAAAAAGTGTGTGAGGAGTTTCTGATGTTATTAATCTACTCCCTAGGTAATTTAAAAGGCTACAGTATAAATTACTAATTATTTAAATCTTTCCGAAAAATTGGCCGTTAATAAAAAAATAATAAAAAACAAAAAATTTTCATGAATAGCATTTATAAAAAAATCATTTTTATTATCACGGCAGTTGCGCTTTTTTCAGTAATAGTGGGTGTTGTCAAATATTCGCTAACTTATATTGAAAATAATCCCGAAAAATACTTACCTAAACAATAGTAAGACAGAAATTAAGTATTAATGCACTTCAAAAAATCCACAAAGTGTCTTAAATATAATTTACATGGAAGATTGTGTCATGAAAATCAAAAAAACTTCAGTTTTTAATCAGAATAATATTGATTTAAATCAATTTAAAAGGAAGCATAAATATCAAATACTTGAGAATTACTGGAAGAAAAGAAAGAAAGAATGTGAAAAAAATCTTTCAAAATTTTGCTAACCGATAATAATGAATTTTATTTTTTCTTTTTTATTAGCATCTATGATGTGGGTACAAGTTCCACAGTGGGAAGCTGACTGGTCAAAATGTGCTGTAGATGTTCCCGATTCATCATGTCACTGGTACGTAGCTGCTCCCGATAATACGTTTGGGGAAGGATTTAATTGGGAAAACGCTCCTTGGTTTGATGCTAATGGATTACAGGATGTAGCTAAAATTGAGAAAGAATCTGTAGTAGAAAAACTTCAAAATAACTAAAGTTTCTATTTCATCAATTTACTTTTAAAAGTATTTAAATCTATTTGCTTAGTGGTTAACTTTTGATTAATTACAAAATTTTTATGCGTTTCAAAGTAAGTCTCAAAAAAAATGGAAAGGAATTTGATGAAGTTGTTATAGCTAATAATAAAAAAGAGGCTATGGAAGTAGCTTTAAAAAACAATCCAGAAGCTCAAGCATTAAACTCTGATTGGACATTTAAGATTTAATTATTTGCGAAGTTTAGGAATCAAAAGAGATGCAACACAAATAACACTAATTGCAGGTCCAGGCGACAAATTAAAGACTAATGAGAGAATAAAGCCCAGAAGTGAGATGCATAATCCAAAAAATGAAGACCTCATCATTGCAATTCTTAAACTATGAGCCTTATTTAGCCCTAACAGAGTTGGGGTAGAAAGAAGAGCAATAACAAGAATTACTCCCACTGCAGACATTGAACTAACAATTACTAATGCCGTTGTAAAACTTAAAGCAAGATTTAATAATGAAACGTTTATACCACTCGCTGATGCACCTTCTGGATCCAATCCCACATAAACAACCTTTTCATATCCAAAAGCCATTAAAATTATAAATACTAAAAAAGCAATTATTGTTCTAAGTAAATCTCCAAAATTTGCTGTCAATAAATCGCCAAACAATACAGCCTCCAAATCAATCCTTATTCCAAGAAGAGGGATAATAAGGACTCCAAACCCAAGCATTCCAGCAAGAATAGTATTCATAACTGCTTCATAGTTTTCACTTTTTCTATTAGTTAAACTTTCCGCAATCACCGAGCCTAAAAGACCACTGATAACACCACCAATTGAAGGATGAATTCCAAGCGCTAAGGCTAAAGCAAGTCCAGGTAAAACACAATGAGAGATTAAATTAACTTGTAATAATCTCTTATGTGTGATTAATACAGTTCCCATTGCGGGACATAAGATCCCTGAGAAAATAGTTATTATTAATGGTACAATCCACCAGTTGTTATTAATAAAAGACATTATTCGAATGATTCGGTATGATCAAAAATACGGGACAAAAAAGGATTTCGAAAACAATGGTAACTAAGTCCGACATTACCAAAAGACAAGAACAACTTCTTGAAGAACTTAATAAATGTGAGGATGAACTGAGCGGTCAAGAGTTGCATAGACAATTGATTGAAAGCGGAAAAGCTATGGGACTGACAACTGTTTATAGGAATCTTCAAGTTCTGATAAAGCATGGATTAATACGTTCTAGACATCTTCCAACAGGAGAGGTTCTTTACACTCCCGTAGATAGAGACATTCATCATTTGACCTGTGTTCAATGTGGTGAGACATCAAAAATGGAAGGGTGCCCCGTAAAAGATATTCATACACCCAAAACAAATTCAAAGAAATTCCAATTGTTGTTTCATACCCTCGAATATTTCGGGCTTTGCCAAAACTGTTATCAAGCTCAGAATTAAAAAGGAACATTTTCTAATCGCAGAAATTATCTTCCTTTATAGAACTAATATTTATTGAATCTAATTTATCTTTTATTAGATCAGGACTACCAACTGCCAAAACACTTTTATCAAGAACTATTACTTGATCATAATTATTTAGAGACTCGCCCCAATCATGACTACTTACGAGCAAAGAAAGACCAGCATCTGCAAGTTGACGAACAATTTTTAGAAAATCCTCTTTTGCGGGGGGATCCAATGCTGCACAAGGTTCATCCAGAAGAAATATTTTTGCAGGAGACATAAGAGTTTTTGCTAATAGAGCTCTTTGTTGCTGTCCTCCTGAAAGAGAATCGAGTCTTCTATTAGCCAAATTTGCAATGCCTACTCTTTGCAATGTCGCCTCTAATTCACAACATTTATTAATCCAAGAATTAGGATATGCTAGAAGAGTTTTGATTTGAAAGGGGTTATTACTTCTCGATTTTGAATACTTAATTTGACCAAGAGATACCAATTTTTCAACTGTAATGGGAAACTTCCAATTCATAGAACTTCTTTGAGGCATAAGTGCCACTAGAGATCTAGATCTATATAAATTTTCACCGTCAATTTTTATTTCGCCTACATCTGGAGTATTTTGTCCTTGCAATATTCTCAAAAGAGTGGATTTACCTGCCCCGTTTGGACCAACTAACGCTGTTAGAGTTCCAGGCTTAATCTCAACCGATACCTTGTTTAAAACTGGCTTACTTTTTTTCGTATATGCAAATGTTAAATTTTCAGCGACTAAAGTAGCCATTAATTAATCTTTTAAAAAAGTCACTTTACAAGCTTACCAATAATACAAGCTAAGTATTATTTTCATAACATTTGATACCGAAGCTTGTCAGATACAATGAAAATGATTATCATTTTTAAGTATTTAACAAAATTTTATGTCAATTTTTAAAAGACTTTTAACAAATAAAGCAAGATCAAGTAGTTCGATAATTAAAAATTCGGTAATTGCTGGAACGATAATATTTTCTGGTTTTGGGCAGGATGTCATGGCTAAAGGAAAGTCATATGTTGCAGTTGAACCACTAGTTTGTGATTTAGTTAAATCAATTGCATTACCTTCTGACGAAGTTACATGCTTAGTAGATAGAAAACAGGATGTTCATGACTTAAAGATCAATCCAAGGCAAGCTCAATTACTAAATAACGCAGACAAAGTATTTACTCTTGGTAAAGAAATGACTCCAAGCATGAGAAATTGGGAAAATAAAAAGAATACTGTTGTTGTAGGTGTTAGTGCAATAGACGTAGACGATCATTCTGATCATGGAGGTCATGATGATCATTCAGACCATGGTGGACATGACGATCATGCTGAACATTCAGCCAAGGTAGATGATCATTCTGATCATGGAGGTCATGATGATCATTCAGACCATGGTGGGCATGATGATCATGCTGAGGGTGCTTTCGAATGGGCAGGTAAATTCCAGCTTTCTAAGGGTTCTTATAAATGGTCATTTGAAAAAGTAGATGGCGAATATGCAGATCCTGCGATGAAGATGGTAATTCTCAAATCAAATGATATAGAGGGGTCTGAAGATTTAGCTAAAGAATTATTAGGATCTAAGGACTCAATAACCAGAAAAAATAATGGTACTCTGATAGCAAGTAATAAGGCTTTTATTCTTAACTTTGATCAAAGAAAAGAAAGCACTGTTTTTAATGTGGATATCAAAGAAGATGGTCAATATATATTTTTTACTGAACACATGCCTTTTGAGTTTGAAGCAACTCAACACTTTTTTAAAGACGTTTTAAATAGTGATGTCGAACCGATAGCACAAGTACCAGACGAAGGAGAGGGGCATCATCACCATCATGACCATGGAGGTCTAGATCCACATGTATGGCATGATCCACATAACATCATAAAAATGGGAAATATTATAAGCAAAAGTTTAAAGAAAGATATTTCAGTTTTTAATAGAGTGGACAGAAAATTAATTAGCGAAAGATTTGAAAAAGCTGATTCACTTTTAGAAGGTTTAGATAGTTGGATCGTCGAACAAGTAAGCTCTATTCCTGAGGCAAACAGAGTAATTGTCTCTAAACACAAAGCAATGGAATACTACGGTGATGCATTTGGTTTTGAAACTATTAGTTTACTTGACTTTCTTGGAGACTCCTCAAGCTTAAGGCCAGACAACATAAGTTCTACTTTGAAAATGTTAGATGAAGAGAAAGTTCAGGCAATATTTCCTGAACAAATTCCAGCATCTAAGTTATTAAGGAACTTAAGTAGACAAAGTTCAGTACCTTTAGCTTCTAATCAAATATTCGTTGATGGATTGATGATGGATGGTAATACGGTTTCAGTAGCCGTTCACAACACTTGTACAATTGTTGATTCATTAGGTGGAAGCTGTGATAAAGATTCTGGCTCCAATCTTGAGTCTGAATGGTACAAACTTTCAGATTAAATTTTTCTAATAAAAACGGTTTTCATTTCTTATTATTACTATTATTAAACTATTGTTTATTTAGTAAAAATCAGTAAATGAGCATCAAAGATAAAGTTCCTGTAACCATCCTCACTGGATTCTTAGGTTCAGGGAAGACTACTTTGCTTAATAGAATACTAAGTGAAGAGCACGGTAAAAGAATAGCCGTAATTGAGAATGAATACGGTGAAGTAGGTATAGATCAAGGTCTCGTAATTAATGCCGATGAAGAAGTGTTTGAGATGTCAAACGGGTGCATTTGTTGTACTGTTCGCGGTGATTTAATAAGAGTCCTTGGCAACCTTATGAAAAGAAGAGATAAGTTTGACTATGTTTTAGTAGAAACAACAGGGTTAGCAGATCCAGGGCCAGTTGCTCAGACTTTTTTCATGGATGAAGAGATTAGTTCTGAATTTACTCTTGATGGAATTGTGACTTTAGTTGATGCTGCACATATTGATCAACAGCTAGGCAGGAGTGACGAAAGTTCAGAACAAGTTGCATTTGCAGATGTTCTGGTCCTTAATAAAACTGATTTAGTCTCTGATGATGCACTAGATACTCTTGAATCGAGATTGAGAGATATGAACCGAATGACTCGAATTATTCGAGCCGAGAATGCCAAAGTGCCAATTGAAACAGTCTTAAATCTAAGTGCATTTGATCTCGATCAGATCCTTAAACGCAGACCAACATTTCTTGAACCAGAATATCCTTTTGAATGGACAGGTGTTTACGATCTTGATACAGGCAAATATGAATTAATGCTAGAAGAAGGACCAGATCCAGAAATGTCCCTAGTAGCTCTCGCTAAGCAAGGCGAGAGTGAGGAGGAACTTAAAGATGGTGCTGAATCCTCCGTAAGACTTTATGCAGAAAAAGCTAATACTCTTGAACCTGGGAATACCATCCCATATGGAGAACATATAAATCTCAAATTGGAGGATAAAGGAAATAAATCCTTCATCCTGAACATAGAAAAGCCTACGAAAATAGGTTTGTTTACACAGCACACTGCTGAAGAATTCAATATGAAAGTCATTAAAAGTGACGAAAATAAAGAGATTCCATTTAATACTGAAAGGTTCTGGCAAGCAGAGCATGAACATGATGATGAAGTAGGCTCAATCGCTATAGAGCGTTTTGGAGATGTTGACCCAGAAAAACTAAATACTTGGATGGGAAGGCTTCTCTCAGAGAAAGGAGTTGATATATTCAGAACTAAAGGTTTCATAAGTTACTCAGGTAACCCAAGGCGAATAGTTTTCCAGGGCGTACACATGCTATTTACTGCACAACCTGATAAAGAATGGGGTAATGAGCCTCGTAGAAATCAACTTGTTTTTATCGGTAGAAATCTAAATGAGGAAGAGATGCAAGAAGGCTTTGATAAATGCCTGATATAGAACCATTTAGCCCAAGAGGCATGTTCCATGAGGGATGGACAGCTGAAGTTAGCGATTATGCCATAGCATGTGGTTGGGCTCTTAAAGGGAAACAATTTATTGTTGGCGACGTGTCAGGTGGTATTTTTGCATTCGAAGGAGATACTGGAAAAATTATTTGGAAAAAAGAAAATACTCACTCTGGTGGTCTACTAGCAATGGCAATTCATCCAGAGGGTGAAATTTTTGCAACATCAGGTCAGGATGGAAATGTTCAAATTTGTAATTGCCATGAAGGTAAAGTTATTAAAACACTTGATCTTGGCAAAGGTTGGGTAGAACATCTCAAGTGGTCTAATGACGGTTTATTTCTAGCGATAGCTTCCTCAAAAAAAGTATATGTTTTTAATGAAATTGGTGAAGAGAAATGGATCTCAGAAGACCATCCAAGCACAGTAAGTGCAATAACATGGTCAAATAAAAATGAGCTAGCAACTGCTTGCTATGGAAGAGTGACATTCTTTGACATAGTTAATAATAAAACGAATCAAAAACTCGAATGGCAAGGATCATTGGTATCTATGGAATTAAGTCCTGATGGAGATATAGTTGCCTGCGGTAGTCAAGACAATTCGGTTCATTTTTGGAGAAGATCAACAGGAATGGATGCTGAAATGACGGGGTATCCTGGGAAACCAAGTCACCTTTCTTTTGATGACAGTGGAAAATTACTAGCGACTAGTGGCAGTGAAAGAGTTACAGTATGGAGCTTTATAGGAAATGGTCCAGAGGGGACTATGCCAGGAGAGCTATGTCACCATACAGAACCCATTTCGAGCCTAGCCTTTTCAAATAAAGGTATGCTTGTAGCCTCAGGATCCAGAGATGGTTCTGTTGTAGCAAGTTTTCTAAAAAAAGACGGTAATGGAGACCCTGTTGGGGCTGCATTCGCGGGAGATTTAGTAGGGGCAATATCATGGAGACCTGATGATTGTGCACTTGCAGCAGTTAATGCAAAAGGTGTTGTAAATGTATGGAAATTTAAAGTTCGTACAAACCTTTTTTCTAAGGGGTTTAAGGAAAAGTAGAAATTTATAAAATTACCAATAGTTAGCTTTTAAATGTCTTTCCATACAAATGACTTCACAGTCATTATCTATACCTTTTGGGTGAATATCGCAATATGAGAGACATTGAAAATATTCGTCAATAGGATTAGATTGATCAGTTTTCCTAACTTCTTTCGAATGATTCATAAAAGAGTTCCTCAATTATTTAAAATCAAGATAGTCTAATTAAATATCAAAAGAAATAAGCAAAACTTACTAAAAAATATCCCAAAAAAATTAACGCAATTGATTACTACTCTCGGACATTTTTAAATAAAAATCAATGCGTATAAAAACGGATTGTCTTTAGCGAAATATTTTCCTAATTTTATATTGTTGAGTTCTAGGAGGTCTTTCAAAATGATCGATAGCCTGCCTGAAATTTCGGAATAAACCGAACTAATTTAATTAACTGCTCCAATTATTTTTTATTAATGTCTAAGCTTCCTTCTTCTGCATCGTTGAGGTGCCCTTCAAGAAACAAGCTTAATTCTAGAGTGTTTGCCCCAGTTAAAGACAATTAGTTAATTTTAGTGAGCATTAGCTTAATAGACGTTAATAGCAAGGATCAATGATTAAGGTGCGTTATTAACTTCAGTAGAAAATAGTAAGTAAGAGAAAAAAGAGGGCTAATTAAAGCCCTCTTTTTTTTATTTAAAAAAATAGGGTGACATTCTTCTGGTTTTATAGATAATGATTAAAACAAAAAAAATTAAAAAAATATGGTCAGATATTATTGCCCCTATTGCAATCCTAAATTTCAATTTCAAAAAAAATCTCCTAAAGGGACCCTTATATGTGGCTTATGCGGAGATGATCTTATAAAAAAACCATTTATTAGTTTAAATCAGATAATTGCTTTAATTGCTTTTGCATCATTACTTCTACCATTAATATATACTTTTGTTTTTTTAATTAAAAATCAAATAAATCCACCTAATAAAAATTATCAAGCATATAGAGATTATATGATAAACATCAAAGATAGTATTTAATAAAAGAAGTGCGAAAATTTCATTAGATCAACCCCTGCAAAGAGATTTTCTTAAACATGAATTTTTACTCTCAACATCCATTTGTTCATTAAGGTTATTTAATTTTTTATTATTATTTGTTGACTTAACTTTTTGATCACAATGATTTTTGCAGCCTCCATTAAATAGATTGTGAGCATATAAATTAGAAATATTTATTAGAAGTAAAAGGAAGATTAATTTGTAAATTTGATAAAAATAAGATTTCAATCTGAATATCATTTTCTAATAATTAATATAGTAATAATATCAGTTATTTCCAAGGTGTGTTTATAAGACCCCAGATATCAAAGAAGAAAAATAAAACAGCAATAACTACAAGATCCCAAGCTCTTTCCCTAAAAGCCCAAGGAGCAATAAATACTTCCCCAAGTCCATGAAGTGCTGCCCCAATGGGTAAATGATCAAGAACAAGCAAACTATGAGAGAGAATAAAAAGAAAGCTTGCGAAATATCTAAAAAAAACAAATTGCCAATTGCCAGAACTCATACTTTTTTAGATTTTTAAGAAATATACTGCAAGGATCAAAATAATGAAATAGATCTAGTTAAGAGATATTTTTTTTGGTAGCTATAAATACGAATAAAGATTTAAAGCTAAAGTAAAAAATACTAAAAGTTAAAATATATGTTCTCAGGTTATCGTCCTAAAAATAGTTTTGATGAATACTTTAAGGATAACGTGAACTCCGCCAGAGAGATACTAATACCACTTCTGTCATCTTTAGATAATATGGGTCTTGAAGAATTAAACAGAAATCACTCTGCAGCCAAAAAATTACTATTGAGACATGGTGCCACTTTCAGATTAAACGATACCGGATTAAAAGGTACGGAGAGAATATTGCCTTTTGATCCGCTTCCAAGAATAATTAGTAAAGATGATTGGGAAACCTTAGAAAAAGGTCTAAAACAAAGGCTTGAGGCGATTGATTTATTCCTAGATGATATTTATAACTCTCAAAATATAATTAACGATGGAATTATTCCAAGAGAGCTAATAGAGAGTTCAGAAGGATGGAGACCTCAGATGATAGGTTTTAAACCTCCACTTAATAAGTGGTGTCAAATTTCAGGACTTGATTTAATAAGGGACAGAAAAGGTGATTGGCATGTTTTAGAAGATAATTTAAGGTGTCCCTCTGGAGTTGCTTATTTTCTAGAAAATAGATTAGTTATGAAAAATATTTTCCCTAATCTCTTCTCTGGAAGAATGGTAAAACCAATTGATGAATATCCATCATATCTTTTAAAAACTCTTCAAGAACTTGCTGTTTGGACAGATACTCCAAAGATAGTTCTTCTGACTCCTGGAATTTTTAATAGTGCATATTTTGAACATAGTTATTTAGCTCAAGAAATGGGCATCCAATTAGTCCAAGGTCATGACTTAGTTTGTAATGATGACTATGTATATTTAAAAACTACCTCTGGATTAAAAAGAGTTGATGTCATTTACAGACGTATTGATGATGATTTCTTAGATCCTCTTAACTTTAGAAAAGATTCATGCCTTGGAGTAAGAGGATTGCTTGATGTCTTCAAGGCAGGCCATGTGGCTTTAGCAAATGCCCCTGGTACTGGAATAGCAGATGACAAAATGATTTATTCTTTTGTTCCAAAAATGATTAAATATTATCTTGATGAAGAAATGATTATTAAAAATGTAAAAACATATATTTGTCATTATGAAAAGGATCGAGAGTATGTTCTAGAAAATTTATCGAAACTTGTTGTTAAATCAGTTTCTGAAGCTGGTGGATACGGAATGTTAATTGGGCCTCACTCATCAAGAAATGAAACAGATGAATTCGCCCATAAAATCAGAAAAAATCCAAGAAATTTCATAGCACAACCAACATTAGAATTATCGACTGTTCCATCTTTATGCGATGGAGAACTATATCCATGTCACGTTGATTTAAGACCATACATATTAAGAGGAAAAGATTCATGGGTTAGTCCTGGAGGGCTTACAAGAGTTGCATTAAAAAAAGGATCATTAGTAGTCAACTCTTCTCAAGGTGGAGGATGCAAAGACACTTGGGTAGTAGGTAAATAATATGCTTTTAAGCCGTGTAGCAGAATCTCTTTATTGGATTAATCGTTATTTAGAACGTGCAGAAAATATATCTCGTTTTGTTGAAGTAAGTGAAGCAATGTCATTAGATTGTCCACCAGGAAGTGCAGAGCCTTGGCTACCATTAATTGATGCTTCAAGTGACAGAGAGTCTTTTGATAAAAGATTTCCAGAAAAAAAACCAGATGACGTTATTAATTTTTTAATAAGAGATCGTTTAAATCCAAACAGCATAATTTCTTGCATTCAAATGGCAAGAGAAAATGCAAGACAAATAAGAGATGTAATGACCACGGAAATGTGGGAACAGATTAATATCCTATATTGGAATATGCAAGAAGGAGAGGCAATATGGAATAAACCAAGACAAGAACAATTAAGTGAAATAAGGAGGGAGTGTCAGCTATTTTATGGAATAACAGATGCGACTCTAAGTAAAGACCTTGCTTGGAGATTTAGTATTCTTGGAAGACTAATAGAAAGAGCTGACAAAACATCGAGAATTTTAGATGTTAAATATTACTTACTTCTTCCTAGCTTAGATGAACTTGGAGGAGTTCTTGATGAGTTGCAATGGATTGCTCTTTTACGGTCGGCAGGAGCTTATCAAATGTTTAGAAAAGCAGAGCAAAACTCTATAAAGCCTAATTCAGTTGCAAGATTCCTTTTACTTGATACAATTTTTCCAAGATCAGTTAGATACTGTTTAGATGGAATAAGCAATACTCTTAAAATGATAGATTCCTCTCCCCCTCCTGAAAACCCTTCAGAATTAGAGTGTATGAGAGGTTTACTTAAAGCAAAGTGGAGTTATATCAGAATTGAAGATATAATAAATGATGGTTTGCATGAGGCAATTGATTCATTGCAAGTAGATTTAAATAAATTAAATGATCTCATTCAAGAAAAATATTTTATTAATTAAGTTATTTATTAATGAAAATTAAATACATCCACAGACTTGAATATAAATATGAAGACTCCGTTCAATTGGGCGAGCATAGATTGTGTATAAAGCCAAGGTCAAATGGATTCCAAAAGTTGAAGAATTTTGAATTAAAAATAACCCCAGAACCAGAAATTATTTATCCATTACTTGCTGCAAGTGGCGACGAGATTAATAGAATCAGATTCAATGGATTTACAGATAATTTAATTATTGAGTCAATTAGTGAAGTTGAGACTATTAAACATCCAAATATCATCGATGGGATAAAAAATAGAGATTTAACATTACCTTTTTGTCGAAGTATTATAAATAGAGATTTACAGGGAGCATTAGAGGGTTGGATGCCAAATGGACAACATGACCCCTCAGCCGTTGAACTTGCCCAAGAAGCGTTATCGGGAAGTATTAATAATGCTTTATCGTTCACTTATCAACTAATAGAGATCATTCAAGATCGGGTTAAATATACCAAAAGGCATACAGGTCCAGCCTGGCCAGCGAGTAGAACTCTTAGAGAACGTATAGGTTCATGCAGAGATTTAGCAATGCTCATGGTTGAAGCATGTAGATCTATTGGAATCCCAAGTAGATTTGTAAGTGGTTATCATTTTGAAGATCCATTGCCTTCTGAGTTAGATTTACACGCATGGGCGGAGTTATATATTCCAGGTGCAGGTTGGAGAGGTTTTGATCCAAGTGGAAAGGGATTAATAGACGAAAGATATTTGACATTGGTATCCTCTTCCAAATCTAATTTAACTTCTGTAGTTACGGGAAATTTTATAGGGAAAAATAATCTAGAAAATACCTTATTCTGGGAAATAAAACCTCTTAAAATCGAATAAATATTTAATACATATATTAAATATTTGACATGATAGAAATAAAGTCAAAAATTAAATTAAAATGTTTCTTTTTTAGTGTAAATCGATACGTTCTTGCATATATATATCTGTTTTCATTTGATTAATCCTTGAAAAAAATTGAACACAAGTTTAGAAATTCCAGTTGTAAAACCAAACAAATCAAAAATGTTTGAGTTGATAAGTTATGAAAAATTTCGCGATACCAAAGATGTTAGATTTTTTGATATTAGTATCAATGAATCAAATTATAGAGATCTAGTTATTCATAAGGGTCCTGCAGTTAGCCCTCCAAATGATAATGAATTTAAAAATTGGCAATTTTATATACATCACAATCAAGAAGATAATTTATTAGCCATCTCAGGGGGTAGAACTTTTTTTCTTGTCAATTTTGGATGGGATTATCCTTTTTATAAAGTTAGATTAGAATCCTGTGGTCATATTCTAAGAATACCCAGAGGAACTTTTCATAGATCTGTATCTGACGAAAAAGGTTCAATAGTTCTAAATCAAGCCATAAGAGATGAAGGCGGTACAGTTGAATCTGAGTTCAAGGTTACGAATAGCAAAGATAACAAAAAACTTCTAGATTGCATAACCAATTTGGAACCTAGATTTAAAATTTATAGTGTTAAATAATCTTAAAAAGGGGTTCCAAATTTATACATCAATTTAAAAAATTATCTAATTGTTATAAAATAAAAACATTCAATTTTTTTGGTATGAAATTTTTTAGTTTTTTAAAATATTTTTTATGTATAACCTTTTCTTTTCTAATTTTATCTTCACCAGTTTTTGCCGGGGCTAATGTTGCAGTTAAGGGCGAAGGGGATGAAGTCCCAAGTTATGTAAGATCTGATATCACAGGATATGATTTTCATGGAGAAGATCTTCATTTATCCTCTATTGCCGGGGCAGTTGCGAGAGACGCTGACTTTAGTGACGTTGATTTACATGGAACTACTTTAACCCTTTCTGATTTAAAAGGTTCTAATTTAAATGGGATTGACCTTACAGATACTCTTTCTGACCGAGTGAATTTTCAAAAAACAGATCTAAGAAATGCTGTTTTAGTAAATATGATTGCATCAGGGAGCAGTTTCGCAGGAGCTCAAATAGAGGGAGCAGATTTTACTTTTGCAATTCTTGATAGTGAAGATCAAAGAAATCTTTGCGAAATTGCTGATGGTATTAATCCAACAACAGGAGTTTCAACAAGAGAGAGTCTAGAGTGTAAATAAGAAGTTAAAATCATAAATAAATTCTTTTACCATTATTAAATTTATAAATTCTTTGTTCATTATCTTGAAATATCATTTCACCATTCAACTTAGATTTCTTAAATTTTGAAAGTCTTGCTCGATGTAAATTGGATTTTCTGTTTATATTATCTTCGTTTTCGTAGATACCAATAAAAATATTTATATTAGGATTTGAAAAGATTTTTTCTTCCTCTCTTAAGAAAATTCTCTCAATATTTGATTGAGTACTCTGAAGTTTATTTTTAA
>QCQN01000010.1 GCA_003212175.1 Prochlorococcus sp. AG-449-P16 | reverse complement strand
ACCATCCTGCCTTTTTGAGGAAATAAACCTGTTGGTTTAAATTGTAAAAATATAACTATTAATGCAAATATCATTACTCTCGCCATACTTGTTGTTGCAAAAAAATTTATTGTGTTTGAAATAGGCAAAGGCATATCCGGCCAAATAGATAAGAGCCTTCCTGCTCCAATTAAATCTGTCATTATTCCTATTCCAAAGGAAGCAAGTACTGTTCCTAATAAATTTCCAACTCCTCCAAGAACAACAACCATAAAACAACCAACTATATAATTTCCACCGACATTTGGACCTACAGAACCTAAAAGTGATACTGCTACCCCTGCAACTCCCGCCAAACCAGATCCTATACCAAAGGTTATTATGTCCACTTTTTCAGTAGATATACCGAGACAATCGCTCATTTGTCGGTTCTGAGTAACTGCTCTAATACGCATCCCCCAAGCACTTTGATTAAGAAATAGTGTTATCGCTATTACAGAGATTAGAGTAATTACAATTATCATTAATCTTGTTTTAGGAAATGCAGTGCCAATAATTTCTACTTGACCTCTCATCCATGATGGCGCTGTTACATCAACATTACGAGCACTTGCTCTACTAAGTTTGCTTACAGTAGATGAGATTATACTACCTGTCAGAACCCCACTTAAAGCAGCAAATATCCAAGAACTAAATTTAAAATATTTGAAATTTATCGATTCTTTTATTTTTGTAGGGAATGATAATGGTAAAAATAAACCAATTATCAGACTTATAATTAGACCAGTCCCATAAGCTAAAGGTACACTTCTTACAAATTGTTGAAGAATTAAGCTTACGCCCCATGTAGCCAGAAGTGTTTCCAGTGGACTCCCATAAAGCTTTCTTATTATAGTTTTTTCTAAGAGGATACCCACTACTCCACTAACAATAAAAGCTAGGAAAATTGAAACTATTATGTATGAATTGTAAAAGGGTTTTAATGTAGGTAACTTGAAAATTAATTGTGTAACGTATGTTGTGTAAGCTCCAAGCATCATAAGTTCTCCATGGGCAAGATTTATTACACCCATAAGACCGAAAACTATTGCCAGACCTAATGCAGCAACAAGTAGTACAGATCCAATTGCAACACCATTAAAAAGACTATCGAGAAGTAACTCCAATTTAAAAAAGAAAAATTTTGAATATGTAAAATAAAAGGAGGTGTGAACCTCCTTATTATTTGGTAGTACAAGTTTTAATTAAATTAAAGCTTATACTTTTCTCCTTTTGAAGGATCTGTCCAGTCGCATGCAAATCCTTTCGAACTTGGATGTTTTTGGTTCCATGCTTGAGGAAGAACAACTCCTGTCTCTTCAAGAATTGTAAATCCACCCTCTGCATTAATCTCTCCAATTCTTACTGTTTGAGAGAGGTGGTGATTAGGCATAACTTCAACAGGACCTTGAGGAGCATCAAACTTTTGTCCCACTAAGGCTTCCCTTACTGCGTTATCGTCAAATGTTCCAGCATCTTCAACTGCCTGTTTCCATAAATAAACCATGTTATATGCAGATTCTTGAGGATCTGCGACAACACGATCAGCTCCCCATCTTTTCTTGAAACTTTTGGCAAATTTCTTAGATGCAGGAGTATCGATTGACATCATGTAGTTCCAAGCACCGTAATGACCTTCTAGGAACTCAGGACCAATTGTACTAATCTCTTCTTCAGCAATTGAGTAGTTCATTACATAATAGCCGCTTGAAGGAGTAATTCCTGCGTCTTGAATCTGTTTGAAGAATGCAACGTTTTGGTCACCATTAAGTGTGTTGATGATTATTCCACCTTCAGGCAATGCCTTTTTGATTTTTGAAATAATTGGAGCAACTTCGGTATTTCCTAATGGAAGGTAATCTTCTCCAACAACTTTACCTCCTAACTGTTTTACCTGAGCTTTTGTAATTGTGTTGGAAGTTCTTGGGAAAACATAATCTGAACCTACAAGGAAGAAATCTCCACCAGCTGCGGGAGAACGCTTATACATGAAATCCGTAGCAGGTTCTGACTGTTGATTTGGTGTGGCTCCTGTATAAAAAATGTTGTTAGAACATTCTTGGGCTTCATATTGAATTGGGTAGTAAAGGAAAGCATCCTTTGATTCGTAAACTGGTAACATTGCCTTTCTACTTGCAGATGTCCAACCACCAAATACGACAGGAACTCCGTCTTGGTCAATAAGTTTCTTTGATTTTTCAGCAAAAGTGGGCCAGTCAGATGCCCCATCTTCAACTATATATTCTATTTTGTAGCTTTTGCCGCCAACCATTACACCACCAGCAGCATTTATCTCTTCAATAGCCATTTTTTCTGTATCAACAAGTGTTGATTCAGAAATAGCCATTGTTCCGGATAACGAATGCAAAATACCAACGGTTACTGTGTCATCGAAACTTCCGGAGGTTCCACCTCCACCACATGAAGTAGCCGTGACCGCAAGTGAGGCAGTAGCTAATCCTGCCAAAATACGCCTTGAAATTCTCATGAATTAGGATAAATTAGGTAATTGACCCTCATTAGGGGGATAAGTTAAAAGTTATTAATGAGTGGAGATATGTTTTGTATCAGTCGTAACTTTTTGTTGAATCCAATATATAACTAATAACTATTTTTTTAGTCGTTAATAAAGGGTATTTGTGCTTCTAAATATTTAGTAACCTCTTCAACTCCTTTGCCTGTATTAAGGTTAGTAAAAAACCAAGGTTTACCCTTTCTCATCAGTACGGTATCGTTTTTCATTATTTTTAAATCTGCACCAACCATTTCTGCTAAGTCAATTTTGTTTATTAATAATAGATCTGATCTTGTTATACCAGGACCACCTTTTCTTGGAATTTTGTCCCCGGCGGATACATCTATCACATAAATTGATAAGTCAACAAGTTCAGGACTAAAACTTGATGCTAAATTATCTCCACCACTCTCCACAAAAATAAAATCTAATGGATTATATTTCTTTTCTAATTCAATAACTGCATTTTTATTTAAGGAACAATCTTCTCTTATTGCTGTATGAGGGCAGCCTCCAGTTTCCACACCAATAATTCTTCCTTCTTCCAATACTCCTTTATTTATAAGGAAATTTGCATCTTCTTTAGTATAGATATCATTTGTTACAACTGCTATTTCATATCTTTTTTTAAGATCCAAACAAAGTGATTCTACTAGTGCAGTTTTTCCTGAACCAACCGGTCCAGCAATACCAACTCTTAATTTGCTACTCATAAATTAATTTCTAAAAAGTTTTGTATAAAGATCACTATGGCTTTGTTGTGCCATAGCTAAACCAATGTTCCCAACATATATAGCGTCAATATTTTTGTCCATGATTTCATTTGAAATATCGGAAATAACCTCCAACAAATCTAATTGGATCAATTGAGCTTTTGTCGAACCAATTGGAATAAGTCTTAAGGCTGCACTGAGTTGATTGGCACTCCACGAATATAAAAAACTTTCTACCATTTCTAGCTTGCTAATTTCAAAGCAAAAGCAGGCCCAACTCCATGCAAGAGACCAAGAACTTTTATGATTACGATGGAAGGGGTATTCAAATCCAAATTCTTTGGTTAATTCAAAAAGTGATAAAGACATTTGAGTCTGTTGTTCCCTTATTTCCATAGAATCTTTTGAAGAAAGTATCCATTTATCAAAGCTTAGTAATTTTTTATTTAAGTATTTTAATTTTTTAACGTTACTCATCCCTTCGAAAATATCAAAAAACTCAACTAATATTCTTGCATCAAGTTTAATCTGCCCTAAATTTAATTCGTTGATTATTAACTCTTTAACTGATTTTGAATCATTAATATTATTTATTTCAAAAAAACTTTCCATTCCTTCCGAGTAGCAAAATCCTCCAACGGGTAGGTTAGGACTAGTTAGTAGATATTTTAATAAGTGACTTTTATTCATGATTATGAGCCCCTATTTCAGGAAAGAATTTTTTCTGGGTCGTAGAGGTTTTAACTTTAAAATTTTTAAGCATATCCTCTATTAAATAATTACTTTTTGTAAAAAGAGCATCTTTGCAAATTTGAACTTCTACGTGCCTATTTCCTAAATGATAAGCAGTCTTAATAAGTTCAATTTGGGAATTTGAATTTATTTCTATTAAATTTTCTTTTCTTGCAATGATTTTTATATAAGTTAAGGGATTATTTGTTACGAGTAAATCTCCATCATTTAATCTACCTTGCCGTGGTAATTGTAAGATTATTTCCTGATTACAATCTGATACTCTTCTGCCTCTTAAGTTTCTTCTTTGATCTGAACTTAATGTAAGTTTTAAAATAGACCCTCCTTTTGGTTTGTTTTTAGTCCAATCAGTTACAACAATTTGTTTTTTTATACTCATAATATAAATTTTTAGTAACTTTAATTTAATTATTTAAGAAAACGATCAATGATAAAAAATTCATGGCAAGGTAATTGTTTCCTAAATTTTTTCAATAATAATTCAAGTTCGGGTAATGTTGATAAAACAATCTTTAAATCTAGATCAACATCTCCATATAAATTATTAAAATCTACTCATGATCAAGAGGGAAGATGTATTTTGCCTATTCTCCATACTGCAGGTGGATTGGTTGGAGGAGATTTACTTGAATTTAAAGCCAATGTTGAACAAAATTCAAAAGTGTTACTAACCACTTCGTCTGCTCAGAAAGTATATGGAACTGTAGGACGATCTCTAATTAATCCTCAAGGAATTTTTTCTAATCAAAAAACCTGCATAAATATCCTTGATAATTCTCATCTTGAATATCTTCCTCAAGAAACAATTATTTTTGCAAATGGTTTATTTAATCAGGAATTAAAAGTAAATATATCAGAAACTTCTAGTTTTCTATTTACTGATTTAGTTCGACTTGGTAGAACCTCAGCCGGGGAGACAATTGAGAGTGGAATATTCAGATCTAGGTTAGAGATTTTAAGAAATTGCGATTTGTTTGACGATTGGGAATTTATTGACCAAATTGAATTATCTAAAATAAGTTTTGAAGCAATTTCAGGAATGAATTATATGCCTGTTTTTGGGTCCTTAATTTGGATTTACGAAAAAGACTTCCCTAAGTTAAAAATTAGTGACTTTGTAAAAAACATAAGATTATTTTTTAAAGAAAGTAAGAATCAATTATCTATTGGTATTCTTGAAAATGGAATATCTATTAGATTTTTAGGTAGTTCTTCGCAAGAAGCTAGGAATAACTTTTTTCTTATTTGGAAACAAATAAGAGCTGTTTGCGGGTTTTGTGAGCCAAAATACCAAGGTGTATGGCCTTTACAAGATTCTATAAATTATTAACTTTGTTCATTGAGAACTTTTTTTATTATTTTTTATATTAATTTTTTATTATGCATCTTTCACCTCAAGAAAAAGATAAATTACTTATCTTTTCAGCTGCACTTTTAGCTGAAAGAAGACTAACTCGAGGTCTCAAACTCAATTATCCTGAGGCTATAGCTTATCTTAGTTTTCAAGTACTTGAAGGTGCTAGAGATGGTAAAAGTGTAAGTGAATTAATGTCTGAGGGGACAACTTGGCTTTCAAAAAAACAAGTTATGGAGGGTATTCCTGAAATGGTGGATGAAGTTCAAATAGAAGCAGTCTTCCCAGATGGGACCAAATTAGTAACTATTCACAATCCGATTAATTAAAATGAGCTACTTAATACCTGGTGAGATAATACCTGAACATGGGGACATTGAAATAAACCATAATAAGAAGGTTAAAACAATAACTGTTTCAAATTCTGGAGATAGGCCTATACAAGTTGGTTCTCACTATCACTTTTTTGAAGCTAATGCAGCATTAATATTTGAAAGGCACATAACTCTTGGTATGCATCTCGACATACCTGCTGGAACCGCTGTAAGATTTGAGCCCGGAGATACAACAAATGTAAAACTCGTTCCGTACTCTGGCTTGAGAAAAGCATTTGGTTTTAATTCTTTAATTAATGGTTGTTTAGATACTTAAAACTATGTCTTACAGGATTGATAGAAAAACCTACGCTCAAACATATGGTCCTACTAAAGGGGATAGAGTAAGGCTTGCGGATACTGAACTTATTATTGAAGTAGAAAAGGATTTAACTACATATGGAGATGAAGTTAAATTTGGAGGGGGGAAGGTTATCCGTGATGGAATGGGACAATCTCAAGTATCAAGAGAGGGAGGCTCTGTTGATACTGTCATAACTAATGCTTTGATAGTCGACTGGTGGGGAATAATTAAAGCAGATGTTGGCTTAAAAGATGGAAAAATTTATGAAATTGGAAAAGCCGGTAATCCCGATATTCAAGATAATATTGATATTATTATTGGCGCCTCAACAGAAGTTATAGCAGGTGAAGGTTACATTTTAACTGCGGGTTCAATAGATACTCATATTCATTTTATTTGTCCTCAGCAAATTGAAACAGCTCTTTCCTCTGGAATAACTACCATGTTGGGTGGAGGGACTGGACCCGCCACAGGAACTAACGCTACAACATGCACTCCTGGTTCATTCCATATATCTCGGATGCTTCAATCTGGTGAGGCATTCCCAATGAATTTGGGTTTTTTTGGTAAAGGTAATTCATCAAATCAGAAAAATCTTATTGCACAAGTTGAATCTGGTGCATGTGGTTTAAAACTACATGAGGATTGGGGTACGACCCCATCTACTATTAATTCGTGCCTTAATGTTGCTGATAAATTAGACGTTCAAGTATGTATCCACACTGATACTTTAAATGAGGCAGGATTTGTTGAAGATACAATAAGTGCTATCGCGGGGAGAACAATCCATACTTTTCACACTGAAGGAGCAGGTGGAGGACATGCTCCCGACATTATTAAAATATGCGGAGAAAAAAATGTTCTTCCTAGTAGTACTAATCCCACGAGACCTTATACCAAAAATACTTTAGAAGAACATCTTGACATGCTTATGGTTTGTCACCATTTAGATTCAAAAATTCCAGAGGACATTGCTTTTGCTGAATCAAGGATTAGGAGAGAAACTATTGCTGCTGAAGATATTTTGCATGATATAGGTGCTTTCTCAATAATTGCTAGCGACTCTCAAGCTATGGGAAGAGTTGGCGAAGTAATAACAAGAACATTTCAAACTGCCCATAAAATGAAAGTACAAAGGGGACCTCTACCTGAAGACTCAGATAGAAATGATAATCATAGGGTTAAGCGTTATATCTCTAAAGTTACTATTAATCCTGCAATAGCACATGGAATTAATAAATATGTTGGTTCCATAGAAAAAGGTAAAATTGCAGACTTAGTCTTGTGGAAACCATCTTTTTTTGGTGTAAAGCCAGAATTGGTACTTAAAGGAGGATCTATAGCTTGGTCACAAATGGGAGATGCTAATGCATCAATTCCAACTCCAGGACCTGTTCACGGAAGACCTATGTTTGCTAATTTTGGTAAATCTCTTATAAATAGTTCTTTTACATTTTTAAGTAGAATTTCTATTGAAAATGATATACCAAGAAAGTTATTGCTCCAAAAAAAATGTTTGCCTGTAGAAAATACGAGAGATATCAACAAGTCAGATTTGAAGTTAAATAGTGAACTACCAAATATTTCAGTTGATCCTCAAACTTACGAGGTTTTTGCTAATGGCGAACTTCTTACTTGTGAACCACTTAATGAAGTACCGATGGCTCAAAGATATTTTTTACTTTAAAAGTTATTAATAAGTTCTTTTTTTGTTAGAAGGTCTTTTGATCCAGCATTAGCTAAATCTTCTTGTAGTTTATTTTCGCATGATAATACCCTAGACCAACTAGGCAATTGTTGTGTTGTAGGATTTGCTAAATAACCTTGAGTCGCAGGCCTTAGTAATTTTGCAAATTTTTGAACAGACAGCTCCTCTTCATGTCTATCATAAGGAAGTTGGTTAACAGCTGAATCTAGGCCAAATTGTTTTACCCTATCTTCTCCTACTCTTTTATATAAAACTTCAAGGGTAGATAATTGAGTGTTAGTTAAAGTTTCCGCTTGATGTTCCATTAATCCTCTTAAGACACTAGAGAGTATTTCTGTGCACATTTTTTGTAACCCTTCTTTTGATGATGCTCCTATAGTTTTATGCTTGTGATCAAATAAACCTAGATCTACTTGAGCAATTTTAGATGTTCTTACATTTCTATAAACTTCAGATAGAAGACCTATTTCCAAACCCCAATCGCATGGAATTCTCAAATTCATTGCTAAATCTTTTGTAAAAGCAAATTCTCCAGCAAGCGGATACCTAAAAGACTGTAAATATTGAAGAAATGGGCCTTTACCAACTAATTGTTCCAGACTGGCCAAAAGAGGACCTACAAATAATCTAGTAGCTCTTCCTTGTAACTGATTTGTTTCTAAAGATAATCTACTATAAAAAGCTTTTACATAAGAAATTCCATATGATTCATCTAACAATGGAAGTATCATTCTTGAGGGATATAAAGGGTTAAAAGTTCTTATATCAGCGTCAAAGAGTGCAACCACCTCTGATTTTCTTGTAGAGACACCTATTCCTTGCCAAACTGCCCATCCTTTCCCAGGAGTACCTAGTAACTCTAAACCATTTTTTTCTTGACTTTTTAAGAGTTCAATTACAGATGGAGAGTTCGTCCATTGAATATGTACTGGAAATGGCATTGATTCAAAAAATAAATTTGCTGCCTTTACTTGATCAATTGTTTTTGCTGATAGTGCGATAACTAATTCATTTAAGCCTGTGAGTTCTTTCAAAACTTCTTTGATATCATTTAATGCTGGCCTCTCAAATTCTTCATAGAGACAAGGAATTAATATCGCGGTGGATCTTTTTTTTAGACTTTTATTTAATTCTTTTAAAAGATTTTTTGTAACGCCATATTCGTGTATTGTTGTGATTAAACCTTGTTGAAAGTCCATTTTTCAATTTAATGTGCAGAATAGTGTTAATACTTCGAAGATTTATTCAAAGTGACGCAAATTGATTCAGAGAAAAATTTAGATAGATCTAAACTTATAAAATTGTTAGAAACAATTTATAAGGATCATCCTACCGAAGAAATAAACGTTATCTGTTATCAATTATTGCAGATTTTAGATAATTTCTCTGCCAAGTCTCGTTATGAAGAAATTAGAAACCACAAAAGATGGGATGAATCCTATTCAGTCTTAATAACTTATGCAGATGGAGTTTACAAAGAAGGAGAAGCAACATTAGTAACGCTTGGCAACTTATTAAGAAAATATTTTGGAAGCCTTTCAAAAGTAGTTCATATCCTTCCATTTCTTAAGTCGACTAGTGACGGAGGATTTGCCGTTTCGAGTCATACGAATCTAGAAGAGAAATTTGGTAGTTGGGATGATCTTAAAAGTATCTCAAAAAATCACTTTATTATGGCAGATTTAGTTCTTAATCATGTTTCATCCTCTCATCCTTGGGTTCAACAATTTATCAAGTGCCAAGAACCTGGAATATCTAATGTCTTTTCGCCTTCCCCGGAACTGGACTGGTCTAATGTTATTAGACCAAGAAGTTCATCTCTTTTTTCTCAAATTAATACAGAGCATGAGGAAAAACAAGTTTGGACAACTTTTGGCCCAGATCAAATTGACTTAAATTGGCTTAATCCCAAAATGACAATAGAATTTTTAAATTTAATTGTCTCATATTTGTCTAATGGTATTAAATGGCTAAGACTTGATGCTGTAGGTTTTATTTGGAAGGAGTCAGGTACTACATGCTTACACTTACCGCAAGCTCATTATATTGTAAAAGTCTTAAGAATTTTATTAAATGATCTTCTAAATGATGGAGTATTAATTACTGAAACTAATGTTCCACAAAAGGAAAATCTATCATATTTATTACCAGAAGATGAAGCGCATATGGCATACAATTTCCCTTTGCCACCTCTTCTTTTGGAAGCAATTATTACTTCCAGAGCTGACATTTTAAATGCATGGATTTGTGATTGGCCAGAATTACCAAAAAATACAACCTTATTTAACTTTACTGCTTCACATGATGGTGTTGGACTAAGGGCATTAGAGGGATTAATGACCGAAAAAAGAATTAAGGATTTATTGATTAATTGTGAAAAAAGAGGAGGTCTAGTAAGTCATAGAAGATTATCAAACGGAGAGGACAAACCCTATGAACTAAATATAAGTTGGTGGAGTGCCATGGAGGATGCTGGAAGAGATTCTAATCGTTTTCAACATGAAAGATTTATTTTAACTCAATTATTGGTAATGGCCCTTAAAGGTATTCCTGCATTTTATCTTCCAGCGCTATTAGCCTCTGAAAATGATATAAAAAGTTTTTCTATGACAGGCCAGAGAAGAGATCTTAATAGAGAAAAATTTAAGTCAGAAAAACTTTCAGCTTTATTTAATAATACTGAATCTAACGCAAACAAAAATCTGAATCATCTTCGTAGTGCTATGGATGTAAGAGCAAAATTGCCTCAATTTCATCCTCAATCAAAAATGGAATGCTTGTCTAGTGGCAGAGCTGATATTGTTGTTTTAAAGAGAGGAATGGGAACAGATGCTGTTTTTGCCATCCACAACATGACTGATAATAAAATCAACTACCGTTTAAGTGAAAAACATTTATCCACAAAAATTAAGAATGATTTTAAGATGACTGATTATTTAACTTTTAATGAATATAATTTTAACAATCTAGAGCTTGAACCTTTTCAAGTGATCTGGCTTGGTTTTTGATAAATGATTGAAAAATCTTCTATTTGGGTTGTTAGTGATGTTGATGGAACATTAATGGATCATTCCTACGATTTATCACCAGCTAAAGAAACTATTCAATCACTTCAAGAATTGTCAGTTCCAGTAATACTTTGTACTAGTAAAACATCTGCGGAAGTCAAAGTTATAAGAAAACAATTAAACCTTACTGATCCCTACATTGTTGAGAATGGAGCAGCTATATATGGCGAATCATTATCTAAAGTTAATGGCAAGATTATTCTTGGGGAAAAATATGAAAAACTTGAAAAAATTTTAAATGAAATTTCAAATGAAATTAATTTTAATTTGCAACCACTTAATAGTCTTTCTGATAATGAGGCTACACAACTTACTGGTTTAACTGGATATTCTCTTGTACTTATGAGAGAAAGACATTGGAGTATGCCATTCATAAATCCACCTGATTACATTGAGGAAAAAATTTATGAATGTTCTAAAAAATATAAAGTAGATATTTTTAGAGGCAATCGTATGAGTCATATGTTGTCAAATAATTCGAATAAAGGTAAAGCCATAGAAGAACTTAAAAATTATGCAAACAATTCTCATTTAAAAATAATTGGTTTGGGAGATTCACCTAATGATTTACCTTTATTATTAAAATCCGATATCAAAATTGTCATTCCTAGTCCTGAAGGTCCTAATAAAAAATTATTAAACCAATTAAATGATTATGATTATATCTTGGCTTCAGAACCAAATGGTATTGGTTGGAAAAACGAAATTAATAAGTTAATTAATGAAAATTATTTTAGTCATTTATGAAAGACTTAGATATTTATTTTCCCTTAGATAAATTTGAAGAATTAATTAAACACATTGGTTGGGATCAAATAGATGAATGGTTCAAATTCTGGAACGATAAAAAAGATATGCTTTTATTAGATGATTTCTGGGAACATAATGTTAATGAAGATTGGATTTGGGGTTTAGCTTTTCCACTTTTATCTCAAGCGTATAAATTTCACAATAATTTTTCTGAGAAGAAAATCATAGGGATATCAGCTTTGCCTGGAACCGGTAAGACAACATTAGGTAGATGGATAGAAAGTATGTCTTTAAAGTTGAATTTTAAGGTTGCTGTTATTTCAATTGACGATTTTTATCTTCCTTCCCAAGAAATGGCACTAGCAATTAATAATAATCCATGGAATGTATCTCGAGGGTTCCCAGGTACCCACTCAATAGATCTAATGAAGAATAAATTACTCAAGTGGAAGACTGATGGTGAGCTTATTGTACCTGTATTCGATAAGTCTCTTAGAGATGGTTTAGGTGATAGATCCAATTGGAGGAATGAAACCCCAGAATTGTTAATTATTGAAGGTTGGTTTTTGGGAGTGAACCCTTTAAAATTTAATTTACCTCATGTAGAAAATGTTGAACCTCAACTAAGACCTAATGAAATTTCTTATAGATTAAATATTCAAAAAAATTTAGAAAAATATAAAGATATCTGGAGCCTAATTGATCAGATTTGGCATTTAAAGCCTATGAAATTTGAATATATGAATTTATGGAAATCTAATCAAGAAAAACAAATGCTAAATAAAAAAGGAAGTGCTCTTCAAGATGTAAGATTAGATAATTTTTTAAGAATGCTAAATGCATCAATTCCCCAGAGGAGTTTTGATAATATAAATCCTGATGTTCAGATTTTGATAGATCAAGATAGAAGATTAAGAAATGTAAGTTTAAATTAAAAAAGTATTGAGGATTTTCTTTTCAGTTAATTTCAATACATTTTTCCCCATTTTAAATAGTGTTAAATAATAGAGTTATTTGTATAGAACAAGGATGGTTGAGTTTTCTTATAAGAATGAGGGCTGTAGGATGATTGTTTTGCGATGTATTGGACCTTCTAATTTTTTCTTGGAAAGGGTTTTATTTCCTACCGATATACTTACTTTTATGGCTCCAGAGGATTCAAGGGTTGAGATATGGGGTAACGAACTTTATGGACCTAAATTAGAAGAGAGAATAAGAATATCTACTAACAATGAGGATTCAACTTTAGTTGCCTAAAAATCTACTGCTTAATTGTCTTCGAGTCAAAATTTTTACCAGTTATCGCATTTATTATTGATATTATCAAACTAGTTTTTATTTGAATATGCTTAATTTTGCTTCGTTTGCAATAGGAGGTTTTGTTCCCTCAGCTGCAATTGCCGGTGTCCTTTTATTAGTCGGACTCGGAGCTTTCTTTTATCTTGGAATTAAAGGACCCACAGACTACTAATTATTTCATTAATTTTTCCTCTTATAGAGAAATTATTTTCCCTTATTAGTTAAAAAATTTACCAATAGTTATCATGGACCTTACTTCAATTCTTTTTATTTTAAGTTTTCCATTCGTACTTCTAACCGCTTATTTTGGTACTAAAAATGATTTTTACGAAAGTGATAATTATAAAGGTGATGGTTGCGCTCATGATGTAAAAAGATAATTATATTTAAAGCTATTATCTCTGTCATATTTAAATTTCATTCAATTTAGTAAACGATTCATCTATTCAATGATTAACTTGCTTCGGTAATTTTCCAACTTTTTATATTTTTGACTAAAGAAATCTTCTTTAAGAATTAAATACCATATGTTTACTAATATCTCTTCCTAAGATGAAATTAATAAAATAATATCTAAGTTTGAATTCATCGCAATAAAAATTATATTGTTTAACTTTTTTTTATTTTAATATAAATTGTATTATTTTCAATTGATATTAACATGTGTACAAGTCTGTGATTTAAAGAATTTTTGGAATATTTGAAATTTATATTTTATGGATTAATTCAGGGTCTCACTGAATTCATCCCGGTCAGTAGTACTGCTCATCTAAAAATCATATCATTGTTTTTTGGTTTTAATGATCCTGGTTATTCATTATCTGCAATTATTCAGATTGGAAGTATTTTTGCATTATTTTGGTATTTTAGAAAAAATATTTTAAAATTTTTTGATAAAAGTTTAATAAGTTCTAATAATAAATTTATTTTAAAAAAATTATTTAACTCTGTTCTTATTGGGACAATCCCTATTTCTGTTGTGGGTTTAATTGTAAAACTATTAATTCCTAACTTGTTTGAGAATCTTTTCCGGTCAAATCTCTCCATAGGAATAGTATCTCTTTTGATATCAGCATTTATGTATTTTGCAGATTTATCCAGAAACAAGTTTATTAATTTAATAAATCATAAATATATAAATAGCCTATATATAGGTTTTGCTCAAGCAATTGCTATTATCCCTGGAGTATCACGTTCAGGCATTACGATTTCTATGGCTCTTATGATGGGATGGGAAAGAAAAGACGCAGCAAAATTCTCATTTCTTCTTGGGATACCTGCAATTACATTAGGAGCTTTGGTTGAATTTTTGAGTTCATTCAACAAATTTTCTACTTTCTCCATTTTTCCACTAATAATTGGTATTATCTCAACCTTTTTTTCCTCTTTATTCTCAATTAAATTACTACTAAAATATTTATCTTTAAAAGGTTTGAAGTTATTTGTTTACTATAGATTGATATTCGGAATATTGATTCTTTTAAATCTTTAAGAGAAAAGTCAAATATAATCGTTTATGTTAGGGTCTATGAAGTTTATTTGAAGAATGCATTTTTTCATATCATTCCAATTAGGAGAAGTTGAGGTCTCTAATGTCACTATTATTATCTTAACTTTTTTTTCTTCTTTTACATTTATAGCCGTTGGTATAAGTTCATACAAGCTATATAAATCTCTAATAAATGATGATGAATCAGGTACTTAATCGGAACGGCGGGATTTGAACCCACGACCCCCACTACCCCAAAGTGGTGCGCTACCAAACTGCGCTACGCCCCGCATTTACACTATAAGTAAAATCTAGTTTTAATAATGAATATTTATTGGTTTGTTATTAGATCTCAATACACATTTATCTACATCCCAGTTAAAGTTATCCCATACTTCTTCTGGAAGTTTGTAACTGGCACCTTTAAAATCTCCTAATTTTACTTTCGTAGGTGATGCTGAGCAATATTGTCTGTTCCCATCTACAGCAAGATATTGTTGATGATATTCTTCAGCGTAATAATAATCATTTATCAATTTTATTTCTGTTTCTATTAGCCCTTTTTTATTTTTAATTAGTTCTTCTTGATAAGCTTTTTTACTGGCATGTATTGTTTTTATATTTTTATCATTTAGAAAATAAATTGTTGATCTATATTGACTTCCTATATCGTTACCTTGTCTGTTTTTTTGTGTAGGGTCATGACATTCCCAAAACATTTTTAATAAATCACTTATATCAATTTCATTCACATTCCATACAACTTTTACAACTTCTGCATGATCAGTTAGACCAGAACATACTTCATAATATGTAGGATCATTTTTTATACCTCCAGCATAACCTACTGATGTAGTTACAACTCCTGGAAGTTTCCAAAAACACTTTTCTGCTCCCCAAAAACATCCACATCCAAAAATGATGGTGTCTTCTTGTGAATTTGGCTCTTTCGATATATCAGTATTTAAAATTCTATGAAAAAATCTTTTTTTACTTGATACATTATCATTATTATTCATAAAATTTTTTAGAAAATTAAACATACTTTAAATTCAATTATCATAATTAAAATTAACTTTTTTAGCTTTAAATATTAGAAGTGGCTAATTCTCTTTCCCAGAGTTTTTTGTATAGGCCTTTCTTTTTTATTAATTCCATGTGGACACCCTCTTGGACAATTTTACCTTTGTTCATAACTAGTACCCTATCGCAGGTAGCTGCAACAGATAGTTGGTGACTTATCATTAATATTGTTTTGTCATTATTTCCTCTCATTTCTTCAATTATTATTGCGGCAGTTTTGTTATCTACACTAGCCAATGCGTCATCAAGTACCACGACAGATGATTCTACTAGTAGTGCTCTACCTAAAGCTGTTCTTTGTCTTTGACCCCCACTAAGAGTAATTCCTCTCTCTCCCACTATAGTTTTAAAACCTTCGGGAAAATTTTGTATATCATCAATCAAACCAGCATTTAAAGCACTTTTTTTAACCAATTCTTTTGATGCTTTAGGTTTCCCAAATTTTAAGTTATCAGATATTGTTGATGTGAATAAAAATGCTTCTTGAGGAACAATAGAGACGTTTTTTCTCAGATCACTAAGTTTTAAGTCCTTAATATCAATGTTGTCTATAAATAGTTGCCCGTCAGGTATTTCTATAGTTCTTCCTAATGATTTTGCCAATGTTGTTTTACCACATCCAACTGGTCCAACTATTGCGACAAGTTCACCAGGGTTAATCTTAAAATTTAAACCATCTAATGAATTGAATTTTGAATCTGCATATCTTATTTTTAAGTCTTTAGCTTCTATTAAACCTCTTAACTTTTTTTTATTTGATTTGATATTTAATTTATCAACTATCTTAGGGTTATTTTCAAATATTTCCTCTATTCTATCTAGACTTACCTGCCCAAGTTGAAACGTATTTAATGTAAAACCTAATAAAGCTGTTGGAAAAACAAGTCTTTCTACAAAAAGAATTAATGCAACTAATCCCCCTATTGTTATGGTACCATTTTCTATTTGTGAACTTCCTAGACTCAATAAAATCAACAAGGAGATGGAAGATATACCTTGTAATAAAGGAAATAGAGTACTTGCTGTTCTGGCAAGCTTTATAGCTGAATTTCGGTAGATATTATTGAAATTAATGAATTCTTTTTTTTCTGCATTCTCTTGTGCATAAATTTTTATAGCACTTATACCTGTTAAGTCTTCTTGAATTAAGTCGCTGAGTTTAGATAATGATTCTTGTTGAATTTTCCTTTGTCTTACCATTCTACCTCCAAAAAGGCTTACTATCGCTAGAATTATTGGAAAAATCATAAGGGCTGAAATAGTAAGAGTTTTATTGATTGAAAGCATAGATGGAATAGTAAGTGCATAAGCAAGCACAATATTGCATAGACTTAAAACAGTAAAACCAAGCAGTCTACGAATGTTTTCAACATCACTAGTAGCTCTACTTATGATGTCACCGCTTCCTTTCTTTTGTACCCAATCGGGATCTTGGATAAGTAAATGATCAAATAACTTTTGACGAAGGTTGACTTCTACTTTCCTACCAATTCCAAATACGATTTGCCTTGAATAAAGTCTTATAAGACCCATACAAGTTGCTAGAGAGATTAACCAAAGTGATTTTTGTATTATGAATTTTGAGGAAAATCCATCTTTCAGTTGATCTATAATATTCTTTACTTCAAGAGGAATCAGGATACTAAGGATATTTACAACCAACAAAGCAATTGCACCATAAATAAATTCTCTTTTATAAGGTTTTATATATTTTAAAAATATTTTTAGTTTTAAATTTCTCATTTAATATTTTCTATAAGATTAAGATAATGTTTCATTTTATAATATGTGAGCTAGGTTTATAAATGATTTAGTTTTTTCTCATGAGCAATGAACAAACTCATCCACTTCACACCTCTGATAAAAGGATAATAGATCTTCTCATAACTAAGGAAATTCCTGAAGATTTTGATTTAATTAATCTTGCAAGACTTATTAAACGTTATGAAAAATTCCCCGGTGAAATTGATATGAAACAGGACATAAATAAGATTCTAAAGTTTTGGGCTTTTACTAAAGATGATCTTTTTTTAAAAACTAAAAAATTATGGTCCAATGGTTTTAGACCACCTAATACTATGAAGGATTTAGTCGGATCAGGTTTTGATACCTAAAATTGATCTTTAAATAAAAAATTCCTTATAAACTAAATGTCTATTAACAAAGCAAATTTTGAAATACTAAATCACTTACTTAATGGGAAAGATCTTGATGCGGTGACTTCGAGTGAACTAATGAAAAGGTGGCTAAGAGAAGAGATAACAGATGTTCAGACTGGTGCTTTTTTGTCTGCACTAAGAACTAAAGGTGCAACAGGAACAGAACTATCATCTATGGCTGAAGTACTTCTAAATGCTTGTGAACTTCCTCTTGAAAGACCTGATTTGTTTATGGTTGATACTTGTGGAACAGGTGGAGATGGTTCCAACACTTTCAACATATCAACTGCCGTAGCTTTTGTGGCATCCTCTTGTGGTGTTAATGTTGCCAAACATGGTAATAAAAGTGCGAGCGGGAAAGTTGGTTCAGCAGATGTATTGTTGAATCTTGGTGTTAATTTAAATTCTTCACTTGAAAAGGTAATTTCTTCAATACAAGATAATGGAATTACATTCTTATATGCTCCTGTTTGGCATAAATCCCTTGTAAAGCTTGCCCCTTTAAGAAAATCCCTTGGCATTAGAACTATCTTTAATCAATTGGGTCCATTAGTTAACCCTATAAGACCAAATGCTCAAGTCCTTGGAGTTGCCTCAGAGAAATTATTAGATCCCATGGCTTCAGCTTTAAGCATTATGGGAATGAATAGAGCAATTGTTGTTCATGGCTATGGTGGTTTAGATGAGGCTTCTTTAGCTGGAGATAACAAAATTGTTTTTGTAGAGAAAGGTAAATTGACATACTCAAAAATTAATATTACCGAATTCAACTATAAAAATATCGCAAATAGCGATCTTGTCGTATCAAATGATGAATCTTATGAGGATATTATGGAATCTGTATTGAAGGGAACTGCCAAAAAAGCACACCTAGAAGTTGTAGCTTTAAATACAGCATTAGTATTATGGGTTTCTGGAGTTGAAGATAATTTAAAGGAAGGATTTAAAAAAGCTTTATTTTCAATGGATAATGCAAAACCTTGGGAAAAATTTTTAAATTTAAAAACATATCTCCAAACTTAAAAAATAAATTTAATTTACAATGAACCATCCATATAAAAAAAATGCAAAACTAGTTCTAAGTAATGGAATTACATTTTATGGTTATTCTTTTGGTGCGATTGGCACCACATTAGGAGAAATAGTTTTTAATACAGGTATGACTGGTTATCAAGAAGTGATAACTGATCCAAGTTACTATGGTCAAATTCTTACTTTTACCTACCCAGAGATAGGAAATACTGGTATTAACTTTGAAGATTCTGAGTCTTCTAATAATGTTAAAGGAATAGTAGTGAGAAACTACTCTACTAATAATAGTAATTGGAGATCTAAATTAAATTTTGATCAATGGTTAATTCAAAATAATATCACTGGTCTTTATGGCATAGACACGAGAGCTCTAGTCAAAATTTTAAGATCTAATGGTTCTATGAATGGGCTAATTACTTCTGAAGATATCAGTTTAGAAGATTGTCTAAAAATTATTTCAAGAGTTCCTAGTATGAGTGGCTTAAATTTAGCTAAGGAAGTTACAACCAAAGAACAATATTATTGGAAAGAAACATCAAAGACTTCTTTTGATGTTAGAGAGAACTTATTAGAAAATACAAAAACATTAAAAGTTATCGCTATAGACTTCGGTATAAAAAAATCCATCCTAAATAGACTTGTATCTCATGGCTGCGAAGTACTAGTTTTACCTTCTAATTCATCTTTTGAAGATGTTCTTGATCATAATCCTGACGGAATATTTTTCTCAAATGGTCCAGGTGACCCTTCTGCAGTTCATGAAGGAATAAATTTGGCAAAATCTCTTATTGATTTTGGCCAAATCCCAATGTTCGGGATATGTTTGGGCCACCAAATTTTTGGAATTGCTTTAGGAGCTAAAACTTATAAATTAACATTTGGACATCGCGGTTTGAATCATCCTTGTGGTATGGATAAAAATGTTGAAATAACAAGTCAGAATCATGGTTTTGCAATAGATCCTAATTCTTTGCCCAAAGATATTGTTCGATTGACACACTACAATCTAAACGACAAAACTGTTGCAGGACTAAAAGTAATTAACAAGCCAATCTTTAGTGTTCAGTACCATCCAGAGGCAGGTCCTGGTCCACACGATTCGGATTATTTATTTAAAAATTTTGTTTCTCAAATGTTAGAAAAATGTTGACATCTTGTTTCTTTTTGATTTGATAATTACATTTAATATATTATTTATTTTTTTGGAGGGATAAAGTCATAGAAGATTTCCAAAAGCTTACTGTTTCCTTAAGAGGAACCTCAGAAGTAAGGTCTAATATCGTTGTTTTTACTTTTAAAGGGCAACTAGATGCATTTTCTGAAAAGCAATTTAAAAATTTTATTACCAATAAAAATCTAGAAAAGGAAAATGTTCCTTTTGTTATTGATTTAAGTAAGATTGATTTTTTAGATTCTTCTGGATTAGGTGCCCTTGTTCAAACAGCAAAAGAATCCAAAAAATTAAAAATATCTTTTTCTGTGGTTGGAAATTCTAGAGTCGCTCAAACTATTAAACTTGTTCGGTTGGGAGATTTTCTAAACCTTAAATCTACCCTTGAAGAAGCTTTAGTCTTTTTGAAGAATTGAATTATTGGATAGAACAATTAGTTCCCCATGGTACACCTGAAGAAATCGGTTTAATACAGCTCGCATGGCTTGGTGATTCTGTCTGGGAGCTTCATCAGAGATTACGTCATGTCCACTTTCCATTAAAATCTAAAGATCTCCATCTTTCAGTTGTTAATGAAGTAAAAGCTGAAGCACAAGCTAATTCATTAGATGACATTAAACACTTGTTAAACTCATTTGAAATTGATTTAATAAGACGAGCTAGAAATAAGACTAAAAGATTTCCAAAATCTGCAGACCCCTCGATTTATTCAAAAGCAACAGGTTTTGAAACGTTAATAGGATGGTTGTTTTTAAAGGATCCAAAAAGATTGTCTAAATTATTTGAATACCTAGAGTGTAAGTAAGTACATAAATTTATGAAAAACTTCTCAAAAAATAATTACTCAAAAAAAAATAGTGAGAATTATAAAAATCAGCAAAAAAAGAATATTCAGAATAAAACAATAAAGTCTCAATTCAAAAAGGATGGTGTTCAAAAAAACAATAATGGAACTTTGGATGGTATTACTAAAAAACAAAATACTTTCCGAAAAATCGCAAATGAAAAATCTAATTTAAAGGAAAATAAAAAAAATATTCATGATTACAATCACGGGAAACCTTTCTCAAAGAACACTATTAAAAATAATTTCACTGAAATTTCACAAAGAACAAATCAAAAAAATTTCATCGATAAAAACTTTGATGATTGGATATGGGGGAAGCATACTGCCTTGGCAGCTTTAAATAGTAAAAGACCTGTTAATAGAATTTGGTGTACTTCAGATATCTTTTCTTCAGAGAAGTTTTATTTGTTATTAAAGGATTTCAAGTCCAAGGGGGTTTTAATCGAAGAGGTTTCTTGGTCCAGGCTTTCACAACTAACCCATGGAGCAGTTCATCAGGGAATTGCATTGCAGTTGGCTTCTTCAAAAACTGTATCCCTTAATGAATTGATAGATAGTTCTAAAAGTAAGTCTTCCAATCCTATTATTGCAGCTTTAGATGGTATAACTGATCCACATAATCTTGGAGCTATTATTAGATCTGCTGAAGCCTTTAATTGTAAAGGTATTATTATTCCTCAAAGAAGATCAGCAGGTTTAACTGGCACTGTTGCTAAGGTAGCCGCTGGAGCATTAGAACATATACCAGTATGTAGGGTCGTAAATCTTAATAGAGCAATAGATGAATTAAAGAAAAAGGCATTCACCATAGTTGGTCTTTCAGGAGATGGTCAGACACTAATCACTGAATTTAAAGAAAACAAACCCACTGTTGTAATTATTGGAGCAGAAAATAAAGGAATTTCTTTAATAACTCAAAAAAAATGTGATTATTTGCTGAAAATTCATCTTCGAGGAAAAACATCTAGTTTAAATGCATCTGTTGCTTCAGCGATTTCTTTTTTTCATTTGTCTAATATTTAAACTTTTTTAGAATTGGTTTTTTGTCTTAACTAATATTGTTATTTCAAAATATTTACTTAATAAGCAGATATTTATTGAAATATCAGTACAAAATTGTATAGAATTTAACAAGAATTACTGGTCTCAGATATGGACCAAAAAAATTGATTAGAAATTTTGGTAACAAACTCGGTTTAGCTTGGTGGGCTAAAGTCGATACAAAAGGTCCTGATGCTACTTATTGGTATGGACCTTTTCTCACAAAACGTAGTCTTAAGCAGGATTTAGATACATTTCTTGATGACCTTTCTGAAGAAGGTCACAATAGAGTAGAACACTATATTGTTAGGTGTAATAAAGAGGAACCCTTAACGGTTTACTAATAAAAACAATTTAGTTAAAGGCTAAAGTAAAATGGACATTAAGACTTTTAGAAGGGAAATTAGTAATAAAAACGCTTCCGTAAAAGAACTAGTTGATAATTTTTTTTTAAAAATTGAATCTATTGATCCAAAAATAAATGCTTATACCTCTCTGACAAAAAAAATAGCCTATTCTCAATCTGAAAAGATTGATAATTTAATAGCTAATAATGAAAATCTCCCAAGCTTAGCTGGGATACCCATAGCAATTAAGGACAATATCTGTACGAAGGGTGTGGTTACTTCTTGTTCAAGTAAAATGCTTCAAGAATTTGTTGCTCCATATGAATCTACTGCTTCTTCGAAATTATGGTCTTCTGGTTCTGTTTTTCTGGGAAAAACAAATTTAGATGAATTCGCAATGGGTAGTTCTACAGAAACTTCGATATTTGGAGCCACTTCAAATCCTTGGGATATAAATAGAGTTCCAGGAGGCAGTTCTGGAGGGAGTGCAGCATCTGTAGCTGCGGGTTTATGTATTGCTGCTCTTGGTTCGGATACCGGTGGATCGATAAGGCAACCAGCTTCTTTTTGTGGTGTTGTTGGTTTAAAACCTACATACGGAAGAGTCAGTAGATGGGGTTTAATAGCTTTTGCAAGTTCTCTTGATCAAATTGGTCCCATAACTAACACAGTTGCTGATGCAGCAGAAATACTGTATGCAATATCCGGTAAAGATCCACAAGATTCTACCTGCCTAAATAAACCTGTGGCTAATTATTTGTCTGAATTAGATCGATCAATTCAAGGTATTAAGATTGGAATTATAGAGGAATGCTTTACTCATCCAGGACTTGACCCTGAAGTTAAATCTTCAGTTTTAGCCGGTGTTGATCGATTTAAATCATTGGGTGCAGAAATAATTAATATTAAGTGTCCTAGATTTAACGATGGTATTGCAACTTATTATGTAATTGCACCATCTGAAGCTTCAGCTAATCTTGCTAGATATGACGGTGTTAAATATGGGTTTAGGACTGATAGTCAGCCTAACCTCTTAGAAATGACATCTAAGAGTAGAGCTGAAGGTTTTGGAGACGAAGTTCAAAGGAGAATTTTAATTGGCACTTACGCTCTATCTGCAGGTTACAGTGATGCTTATTATAAGAAAGCTCAGAAAGTAAGAACACTCATTAGGAAAGATTTTGATAACGCCTTTGATAAGGTTGATATCTTATTAACACCTACGTGTCCAACTACGGCTTTCTTGAAGGGAGATTTTGTTAATGATCCTTTATCAATGTACTTATCAGATCTTTTAACTGTTCCTGTTAATCTTGCAGGATTACCTGCAATTAGTATTCCTTGCGGTTTTGATAAAAATGGATTACCAATTGGTCTTCAATTAATAGGTAATGTTTTAGAAGAACATCGAATTTTAAATGTTTCAAATATTTTTGAAAAAGATGCTGAAGTTATGAAGACGAGACCAAGTTTGCAAATTTGAATTAAAAATTAATTTGTTTAAAATAAAAGTAGAATTTTCCTAAAAAACTCTCTATCTTATAAACATTAAATAGTTAGATATGGGTTTCGTTGCTTTACATAATCATAGTGATTACAGTTTATTAGATGGAGCAAGTCAAGTATCAAAAATTGTAGACAGGGCTTCTGAACTTGGAATGGATGCTATTGCATTAACTGACCATGGGGTAATGTATGGAGTTCTTGATTTAGTAAAAAAATGTAAGGATAAAGGTATAAAACCCATTATTGGTAATGAAATGTACATAATAAATGGTTCAATTGATGATCCTCAGCCAAAAAAAGAAAAACGATACCATCTAGTAGTTTTAGCTAAAAATCATATTGGTTATAAGAACCTTGTAAAATTGACCACCTTAAGTCATCTTCACGGTATGAGGGGTAGGGGTATTTTTTCTAGACCTTGTATTGATAAATCTCTTTTAGAAAAATACAAAGAGGGTCTAATTATTTCCACTGCCTGCTTGGGAGGAGAGATACCTCAAGCGATTCTCAAGGGAAGGATTGATGTTGCAAGGAATGTTGCTAGTTGGTATAAAAAATTATTTGGAGAAGATTTTTATCTTGAAATTCAAGATCATGGTTCTATCGAAGATAGAATTGTAAATGTTGAATTGATAAAATTAAGTAAAGAAAAAAGTATTAAAGTTATAGCTACAAATGATGCTCACTATATTTCAAACTTAGATGTTGAAGCACATGATGCATTACTTTGTGTGCTAACTGGTAAATTAATTAGTGACGAAAAGAGATTGAGATATACAGGAACTGAGTATATAAAAAGCGAAAATGAAATGCTTGAGCTTTTTAATGATCATATTGACCAAGAAGTCCTAAAAGAGGCCATTAATAATACTGCTGACGTTTCCAGAAAAATTGAGGAATTTGACTTGTTTGGCACCTATAGAATGCCTAAATTTCCATTGAAGGAGGAAAAAAATTCATTATCTTTATTAACCAAAATATCTCAAGAGGGTCTTTTGAATAGACTTAATAAAACTTCTCTTCAAGATATTGATGAAATTTATAAAAAAAGATTATTTTCTGAATTAAAAATAATAAATGACATGGGATTCCCCGATTATTTTTTGGTTGTTTGGGATTATATTAAATTTGCTAGAGATAATTTTATCCCTGTTGGACCTGGTAGAGGTTCTGCTGCCGGTTCGCTTGTTGCATATGCTCTTCAAATTACTAATATAGATCCTGTTAAACACGGATTACTTTTTGAAAGGTTCTTAAACCCAGCAAGAAAATCCATGCCAGATATTGATACAGATTTTTGTATTGATAGAAGAAATGAAGTTATTGATTATGTTTCAAATCTTTATGGTGACGATAAAGTAGCCCAAATTATTACTTTTAACAAAATGACTTCAAAAGCTGTTCTCAAGGATGTTGCGAGAGTTCTTGATATTCCCTACGGAGAGGCAGATAAGTTGGCTAAATTAATACCAGTTGTAAGAGGAAAACCATATAAGCTAAATGAAATGATTGATAAAAATACTCCTACGCCTGAATTTCGAGAAAAATATTTAAATGATAAAAATGTGAAGAGGTGGATTGATTTATCAATAAGAATTGAAGGTACTAATAAAACTTATGGAGTTCATGCCGCTGGCGTTGTGATTGCATCTGAATCTCTAGATGAACTTGTGCCACTTCAGAGGAATAACGAAGGCCAAATTATTACTCAA
This sequence comes from Prochlorococcus sp. AG-449-P16, assembly GCA_003212175.1. GTDB lineage: Bacteria > Cyanobacteriota > Cyanobacteriia > PCC-6307 > Cyanobiaceae > Prochlorococcus_A. Next base: position 2,483 of record QCQN01000010.1, on the reverse strand, counting down.
TATTCAATGGATGATATTGAATCTCTTGGGTTATTAAAAATGGATTTTTTAGGTCTAAAGAATCTCACAATGATAGATAAGACTATTGCGTTAATAGAATCTTCAACTGGAGAGAAAATTAATATAGAGCAATTACCTGCTAATGATAATAAAACCTTTGATCTTATAAGTAGGGGAGACTTAGAAGGGATTTTCCAATTAGAATCTTCAGGAATGAAGCAAGTCGTCAAGGATTTTAAACCTAACTCTCTCGAAGATATTTCATCGATACTAGCTCTTTATAGGCCTGGTCCTCTTGATGCAGGTCTTATACCCAAGTTCATAAATAGAAAGAACGGTATTGAAAAGATTGACTTCCCCCATCCTCTAATTGAATCGATTCTTACTGAAACCTATGGAATAATGGTTTACCAAGAACAAATTATGAAAATAGCTCAAGATTTAGCCGGATATTCTCTTGGAGATGCCGATTTACTTCGAAGAGCAATGGGTAAAAAGAAAGTTTCAGAGATGGTTAAGCATAGAAATTTATTTATTGAAGGTTCTTTTCGCAATGGTGTTGATAAAAAAATTGCTAATGACCTTTTTGATCAAATGGTCTTATTTGCTGAATATTGTTTCAATAAAAGTCACTCAACTGCCTATGGAGCAGTTACCTATCAAACCGCCTTTTTAAAGGCTCATTTTCCTGTCGCTTACATGGCCTCTCTGTTGACTGTCAATGCTGGTTCAAGCGACAAAATGCAACGTTATATATCTAATTGTTATTCCATGGGTATTGAAGTTATTTCACCAAGTATAAATTTCTCTGGAATTGACTTTACGATCAAAAATGATCAGATTTTATTCGGTTTATCTGCAATAAAGAATTTAGGTGATTCTGCTATTAGACACATTATTGAAAATCGTAACAAGCATGGGAAATTTAAATCATTCTCGGATTTATGCGACCGATTATCCTCAAATACTCTTAATAAAAGGAATCTTGAATCCTTAATCCATTGTGGTGCGCTTGATGAATTCTCTGAAAATAACAACAGAGCCCAATTACTTGCAGATCTAGAATCAGTCATGGATTGGGCGGCATCTCGTAATAGAGATCGTATAACTGGTCAAGGAAATTTATTTGACTCTTTGGATAATGATGCAAACAAGGAATTTACTCTATCCCCAAAAACCAAAGTTGAGGACTATACCTTAATTGAAAAATTAAGATTGGAAAAGCAACTTTTAGGATTCTATTTGTCAGATCACCCTTTAAAACATCTTGCTAAACCAGCTAAACTCGTCTCCCCTATCACTATTTCTCAACTTGATGATTGTAAGGATAGATCAAAAGTTTCTTTAGTTGGAATGATTCCTGATATGAGGCAAATCACTACAAGAAAAGGTGATCGAATGGCTATTGTTCAATTAGAAGATCTTTCAGGGAGTTGTGAGGCAATAGTCTTTCCAAAAACATATTATAAATTATCAGAATTTCTCCTTACGGATACTAGGTTATTGGTTTGGGGCAGCATTGATAAGAAAAGTGATAAAACACAATTGATAATTGATGATTGCAGAGAAATAGATAACTTAAAATTACTTGTAATAGATCTTGATAGTGCTGAAGCTGCCGATATTAGAATTCAAAATACTATAAGAGATTGTTTAGTTAAATTTAAGCCAGATAGGGATAAGTGTGGAATAAAAACACCTGTATTAGCTGCTGTTAGGAATAATAAGTCCGTTACTTATGTAAAGTTCGGTGATCAGTTTTGTGTGGGAGATGTCGTTGGAGTGTCAAAGTTGTTGAGGGATAAATCATTCCAAATTAACTTAAAATCTTTAGTATAGAAAAATTATATTTATTCATTAAAATTCTGTGATGCAGGCTTAAAGGCAGCTTTTGCTCTTTTTATATTCATGGGAATATTTTCTATACCAAAAAAACTTCCTGGTTCTTTATCCCAACTTGCTGATAATATCCCAAAACTTAATCCACCTAATCCAAGTAAGAAAAAAAACGCCGATATAGCTATTGTCGATGATGGAGGTATCTCAGCAATATTTTTGGTAACGATAATATAACTTACGACAAATACTGACATACCCATAACTGTTGGGATACCTGCAGTTATAAATATCCTTTTGGCCATCCTATCGGCAACATATTTGGGGATCCCATTTGATGGCTTTATTTTCGGAATATCTTGTGGAATCTTTTTTTCTATATTTCCAAAGGCTTCACTCTTAGAGGTCGTTTTCTTCTTATTTAGATTTTTCTTTTTACTTTGTCTCTTTTTCATTGGATTGAAATCATCCTCTGATTCCAATGTTCTTAACTAATTCTTTATATTTTTGTAAATCTTTTTCTTTCAAATATGAAAGTAATCTTTTTCTTTTTCCTATCATTTTTAATAAGCCTTGCCTTGATGCAAAATCGTGAATATTAAGTTGAAGATGTTCACTTAATTTTGAAATTCTTTCTGATAGCATCG
>QCQN01000009.1 GCA_003212175.1 Prochlorococcus sp. AG-449-P16 | reverse complement strand
TTAGATGCAAATATCCCTAGCACTAATATTGACGTTTCTCGATTATGCACTTTTGAAGAAAATAATGATTTTTTTTCTTGGAGGAGATCTAAAACTTTTTTGAGGCAATGGAGTTTTATAGCTCCAGAATAACAATTAATTTTTACAGTCTTCTTTTGTCAGATTACTGGTGATTAACAATCCTGACATACTTTTATTTTCATCAATACTTGAAACTTTGGCTAATAAAAGATTCTCTTTAAATCCCATAGGTTTTATTTTAACTTTACTTCCTCTTGGAAATTCTTTCTTAAGAAGATTTAAGGCCTCCTGCTCATCTTCATCATTTATATCTACACAAAATAATCTAATTTGAAGATTTCTGTTTTGATCTCCAACTAAAATAGTGTTTGAACTATTTATCTGCAAGATTTCAGCCGCATTAGCTTTTAGGGGATAAAATACAATAAGAAATATGATTAAAAATTTCAAAAAGTTTTTTTTCATATTGGATTTTCCAAAATTAAATCGACTATATTTTCAATATTGCTTAATTGCTAATAATCTTCATTATTAACATACCCAACCATTTGTGAATTACTTTTACCAGGAGGTACCATTGGATAACAATTTTCTCCCCTTCTAACTTGCACATTAATTAAAGCTGGCCCATCAGAATTTAGAGCACTTTTAAAATCATTAAGAAGTTGCTGCCTATCGGAAATAAGAAATCCTTTAATTCCAAAAGACTCTGCAAGTTTAACGAAATCTGGTTCTCCACAACTCATATCGGAGGAAGAATATCTTTCATCGTAAAAGCTTTCTTGCCATTGCCTTACCATTCCTTGCCAACGATTATTTATGATTACTAATTTAATATTTAAATTATATTGTGACAAAGTACCTAGTTCTTGAATATTCATTAAAACGCTCGCATCCCCAGCAATACAAATAACTTCAGAATCGGATAATGCAGACTTTACTCCCATAGCAGCTGGCAACCCAAAACCCATTGTTCCTAAACCTGCACTGCTAATCCATCTTCTTGGTGCATTTCTGAGATATTGCGCGGCCCACATTTGATGCTGACCTACATCAGTAGTTATGTAAGCATTAGGAGAATTCTCCCTAACTTTTAAAAGAACTTCTTGAGGATAAATTTCCCCTTCTTCTGGTGGTACGAATAAAGGGTGCCTATTTTTCCAGAAATCTATTTTTTCTAACCATTTTTTTGTATTTGGGGAAACTTTATTAATTAAAGAATATTCATTAATTTTTGAGAGAGCTTTAGAGACATCTGATACTATAGCGACATCAACATGTCTATTTTTATTAACCTCTGCAGGATCAATATCAATGTGAATAACCTTTGCATCTGGCGCGAAGGTATCCAATTTACCTGTAACTCTATCATCGAATCTTGCTCCAACAGCAATTAAAAGATCACATTCTGTTACGGCAAAGTTTGCATATGCAGTTCCATGCATGCCTAGCATTCCAACTGATAAATAATCATTTTCATCAAATGCACCTTTACCCATCAAAGTAGTTGTAACTGGAATTTGGTAATTCTCGGCTAAAGTCTTTACCCCCTCGTGAGCACCAGATGATATTGCGCCACCACCAACATATAGCAAAGGTCTTTCAGACTCTTTTATCAAATCTACAGCTTTCTTAATGTCAGAATTATTAATTTCGCTAATTCTTTTAAAACCTTTCGGAATAATTTCACCTGGTAATACTCTTTCGTAATTAAAAAACTCTTGGCCCACATCTTTTGGTATATCAATTAGAACAGGTCCTGGTCTTCCAGATGAGGCGATAAAAAAAGCCTCTGATACTACTTTTGCGATATCAGATGGATCTCTTATAACCCACGAATGTTTAACAATAGGAAGAGTGATACCAAAAATATCTGTTTCTTGAAAAGCATCGGTTCCTATTGCTTGTCTAGGTACTTGACCTGTAACAATTACCAATGGGACTGAGTCCATTTGAGCTGTAGCTATGCCAGTTACTAAATTTGTTGCCCCAGGTCCTGAAGTCCCAAAGCATACGCCAACTTCACCTGTTGCCCTTGCATATCCATCAGCAGCATGAGAGCCTCCTTGCTCATGTCTAACCATGTAATGCTTTAACCACCCATCTTTTTCTGCCTTATGGACAGCATCGTAAATAGGAAGGATAGCTCCTCCTGGGTAACCAAATATAACTTTTACTCCATGTATTTTTAAAGAATCCATTAGCGCCTCGGCACCTGTTATCCATATAGGATATTTTTTTTCTGATTCACCTCTTGATAAAGGTGTCGAAGTAAGAGTCACTAAAGAAACTAAATCTATATAAATTTTAGACTTAATTAAATCTTTTTGCCCAATTTAGAAACGTAATGTCAGAAATACTACCCAAATTCACCCCTCAAGATTATTGTTATTTGTTTTTTTGATACAAATAAATTCTATAAAATACCTAATCTGTGAAGAGGTCCTGAGCCTGAAATAAGCTCTATAAAAAGTATCAGGAAAACAATCATCGCAACTCTGCCATTCCAAACTTCTGAGCTATTATTCCAACCCCATTGCCATTTTTCTTGTGGATATAATTTTACTTTCACTGGCAGTTCTGAAGCTGTTTCAATGTTAACTATTGGTTCCTCTAAAGAAGAAATTACTAAGTCACTAAGGCCTTCGATAAACGTAGGGTGAGTATTTAAGGCCTTGACTCGTCTAAAATTCTTAATTCCTGCTTTTTTTGCAATTTCTTTGTATTCAATATCAATTTCCTGCAAAGTTTCAATATGTTCTCCAACAAAGCTTATGGGCACCACGATTAAATCATTTATCTTTGACTTGCCTAATGTTGTTAAAACATCTTCAGTATAGGGTTTTAACCATTCAACAGGACCCACCCTGCTTTGATATGAAAGAGTGTATGGGTTACTATGGCCTAAATATTTTTCGAGCTCACTTATTATTAGAAGGGAACAATCTTCGATTTGTTGCTTGTATGGATCTCCAGCTTCCTCTACGTAACTTTTTGGAACCCCATGAGCTGTAAAAAAAATATGAGCATCTGAAGGAGATTCACATAAAGAAATCTGTTCTGATATTAATTCCACCATAGATCTTAAATAACCTGATTGACTAAACCAACTTCTTATACATCTCATTGGTATTTTCTTGAAATCAAAATCAGCGTCTCGTAATTTCTTTAACTCTCTAAAACTAGAGCCACTTGTGCTTATTGAGAAATGAGGGTATAGAGGTAAAACAATAATTTGCTCAATACCATCTGCCTTCATATCTGCTATTGCTGACTCTGTGAAGGGATGCCAATATCTCATAGCAATATAAGTTGTTACATTTAAACCCTTGTCTCTTAATTTGCTTTGTAATTCTCTAGCTTGTTGCTCAGTTATTCTTCTGATAGGGGAACCTCCACCTATTGAGAGGTAAGCTTGCTGAGATGTAGTACTTCTTAAGATACTTATCAACCATGCTAAAGGTTTCTGGAAAGCAGGAATCGGTAGTCTTATTATTTCTGGATCTGAAAATAGATTATACAAAAATGGACCAACATCAGAAATACGTTCAGGTCCACCAAGATTCATTAATAAAACCCCTATTTTTTCCATCTACACTATGTAAAGATTGAAAATAAACATCTAAAACGCCATTATAAGTACAATTATATAAGTAAATGAACCTTATTCAGGAAATTAATAATGTCAATGATAAATTTGCTACCGAAGGGAGCAAGCTTAGAATTGAAAAAAGGGGGGAGAAATTGAGTATTAGAGGACTACTACCCTCAAAAAGTAATGAGAATCACTATAAAGTTCAAAGAATTTCTCTCGGTTTAAAAGCGGATCAAAATGGTTTGGAGGAAGCAAAGAAGAAATTGCAATTGATTACATTGCAACTAGAGCTTGACCAATTTAATTGGATGAATTGGGTAAAACAAACTTATAACAAAGAATTAAAAAATAATTTGCCCCTTCAAACTAAAGTTAGTGAGTTTGAAGAATTTTTTTTTAGAGAAGACAAAAATGTATATTTTACTAGCACCAGAAAAACAACTTGGAAAAGTTCTTATAAACCCTATTTAAAAAGATTACTTACAATTCAAAAAGAACTCAGTGATGAAGACTTAAACAATATTTTTGTTGCAACATTAAAAAGCTATAAAGAGGGGAGTAGGAGCAGAAAACAATGTGGTACGACTTTGAGCGTCTTAGCAAAGTTTTTAGAGCATAAACTACCAGATGAATGGAAGATAGTAGCAAAAGGATATGGGCTACAAAAAGCAAGCTTTAGAGATCTACCAAATGACAATTTAATTGAAGAACTTTGGGAGCAAATCCCAAACAAATCATGGAAATATGTTTTTGGACTTATGGCTACATATGGCTTAAGGAATCATGAAGTATTTTTTTGTGACCTAAGCTCTTTGAGAAATGATGGAGACAAAATTATCAGAGTTTTGCCTACCACGAAAACTGGCGAACATCAAGTTTGGCCGTTTCATCCTAATTGGATTGACAAGTTTGAATTATATAAGCTTGGCAAAAATCCTGAGCTTCTCCCTAGCATTAAGAGGGATCTTAAAAAAACAACTTTACAAAATATCGGAAAGAAAATTACAGATCAATTTAAACGTTATTCTCTAAAAATAAAACCCTATGATCTAAGACATGCATGGGCTGTAAGAACAATTTTCTATGATTTGCCTGACACTGTCGCCGCCAGAATGATGGGGCATTCAGTAAGTTTACATACCCAAACCTATCATCACTGGATAACAAAAAGAGACCAGCAACAAGCTGTTAACAATGCTCTTTCTAAACATAAAAAAATCAATTTTATTTAAATTCTTATTTCCTAGATAAAAATCATGAATGAACAAAAAAAGCCCGCTAACAAAGAAATAGTTAACCTAGATGATCTGGCCAATGAAATTGGAATTGGAGGAAAAATCTCTCCAGATAATAATGAAAATCTATATAAGGAGAGAATGCAAAAAAGAAAAGAAATTCAATCAAAGAGGTTAAAAATAAGAAAAACAAAAAAAGGGCTTCTAATTGTTTTTACTGGTGAAGGTAAGGGTAAAACCACTGCCTCATTGGGAATGGCATTAAGAACTATTGGTCATGGTTATAAAGTTGCGATTATTCAATTCATCAAGGGTGGATGGACTACAGGAGAAGAAAAAGCTTTAAAATTTTTCTCGTCAAATGTTTCATGGCATTCTCTAGGCGAAGGATTTACCTGGGAAACTCAAGACAGAGTTAGAGATGAAGAATTAGTAAAAGCGGCTTGGGATTTAGCCAAGACATATATTGCAGATGATTCATATCAATTAATAATTCTTGATGAAATAAATATTGCAACTAAATTAGGGTATTTATGTCCAAAAGAAATAATCTCATTTTTGAAAAGTTTAAAAGATAGAAAAAATCATATTATTTTTACTGGTCGAGGAGCATGTGAATCAATAATTAATTATGCAGATCTGGTTACTGAAACAAAATTAATTAAGCATCCCTTTAAAGATCAAGGCATTAGAGCCCAAAAATGTATTGAGTTTTAGGCAATGAAATTTTTTATTTTTTTTATTTTTCATAGAGAAATGTTTAAAGACGCAAGCAATTTTTTTTAAATGAGAAATATTGTATATTTACTTGCTAAGGTCTTAAAAGTATGATTATTGAATGACTTACAAAAGAGTTCTTTTAAAACTTAGTGGTGAAGCACTAATGGGTCAAAAACCATATGGCATTGATCCTGCGATAGTTCAATCAATAGCTGAAGATGTTGCAAGAGTAGTTGCCAGTGATGTTCAACTTGCAATTGTTGTTGGCGGGGGCAATATTTTTAGAGGACTGAAGGGTTCGGCTGATGGAATGGACAGGGCTACAGCTGATTATGTAGGAATGTTGGCAACAGTGATGAACGCAATATCCCTCCAGGATGGATTAGAGAGAGTTGGAGTAGAAACTAGGGTTCAAACCGCAATTGAAATGCAAGAAATTGCTGAACCTTACATAAGAAGAAGAGCAATAAGACATTTAGAGAAGGGAAGAGTTGTAGTTTTTGGTGGAGGTTGCGGTAATCCATTTTTTACTACTGATACCACTGCTGCCTTAAGAGCCGCTGAAATTAATTCTGAAGTCGTTATGAAAGCTACCAAAGTTGATGGAGTTTATGATTGCGATCCTAATAAATATAATGAAGCAAAAAAATTCTCATCATTGAGTTATCAACAAGTTCTGAGTGATGAAATCGCAGTAATGGATAGTACTGCAATTGCATTATGTAAGGATAATAATATTCCTATAATGGTTTTTGATATTTTCAAAAAAGGAAATATTTCCAGAGCTGTTGCCGGAGAGTCTATAGGATCTTTAATTAGTTAAAGCTGCTTAAATTTAAATTTTTAATTATGAAAGAACAAGAACTTAAGTTCAATATGAACAAAAGTATTGAAGCTACTCAAAGAAACTTTAATACAATAAGAACTGGTAGAGCGAACTCAACCTTACTAGACAGAATAAGCGTTGAATACTACGGAGCAGAAACTCCCATTAAGTCACTGGCTTCAATAGCAACTATTGATTCTCAAACAATTTCAATTCAGCCATTTGACCTATCTTGCTTACAAGCTATTGAAAAATCAATTTTAATGAGTGATATAGGTATCACACCAAATAATGATGGGAAAGTAATTAGAATAAATGTACCTCCTCTAACTGAGGAAAGAAGAAAAGAGTTTTGTAAGTTAGCTTCTAAATATGCAGAAGAAGGTAAGGTCGCTTTAAGAAATATTAGAAGAGATGCAGTAGATAAAGTGAAAAAAGATGAAAAGGAAGGATTAATATCAATAGATGAATCTAGAGATAATCAGCAAGAGATACAAAAAATAACGGATAACTACATAAAGCAAATAGAGGCTAAATTATCTGAAAAAGAGAAAGAAATCCTAAAAGTTTGAAAAATTTTGACGTTGTAATCATTGGAGGTGGGTTATCCGGGTCTTCTACAGCCTTAAACTTATCAAAAAAAGGATTTTCAGTATTAATTATAGAAAAGAGACAGGAGGGGATTTTTAAACCTTGTGCAGGAGGGATGGCCTCTTCAATGACAAAATTCCTACCATTGAATATTGATCAAGCCATAGAATCTAAAATTAAAAATGTTGAATTTAGATGGGAATCATCCGATGAAGTTATCGCTGACCTCTCTGGCGAATCGCCTTTCTGGATAGTGAGAAGAGAAAAATTAGATAAATTATTGATTGACGAAGCACAAAAATTTGGATGTGAACTACGTAGACCTGCACATGTAGAGAGAATTACAAGGCAATCCAAAAATTGGACAATATTGTGCAACGATAATTTTATTTGCAAATCTAAATTTCTTGTAATCGCTGATGGTTCTCAATCACAATGGGCAGGATATTTCAATTTAGGTCCCAGAAAACCAAAATTTGCTAATACTTTAGCCTTAAGAATGGAAGGTTTGGGGAATATTTCTAAAGATTCAGTTAGATTTGAGTTTGGATTTATTAAGTATGGATTTGCTTGGGCATTCCCACTTAAAGAAAGTTTAAATATAGGTTTAGGTACATTTATAAACAATAAACTTTTGGACGACGAATTTCTGAACAATAAAGTGATTAAAAGTTTCGGATTAGAAGATTTTTCCTTCAAAACAGTTAAGAAAAAACTGAGAATTTGGAATGGTATCCACAAACTCCATGGAGACAGAGTTATTGCTGTGGGAGATGCAGCATCTCTTTGCGATCCATTTTTAGCTGAAGGTATAAGACCATCTCTCATTAGTAGTTTTCATGCTGCAGAATGTATAAGTCAATGCTTATCTCAAGATGGTGAAGATTTAAGTCCATATTCCACCAACTTAAATAATGAATGGGGTAAATCTATGGCATGGGGGAAGAGAATTGCTCAAGTATTTTATAGATTTCCAAAAACAGGCTACCAATTAGGTATAAAAAGAAAAACGGCACCACAAAGAATAGCTCAAATATTGTCTGGTGAAATGAATTATGAAGATATCGCCAAGAGAGTGATTAAAAGACTTTTAACGCGCTCTGAAACTTAAATTAAAGTATATTAAATAAAGAATTTATCTTGCAGGCATTAATTTCTGGTTGTTAATTTCTGAAAATCTCTTAAATAACAATTCTTCTAGTTCCTCTATTGCTTTGCTAAAGCCTGTTATTCCTTCACTAAGCTTCTCACTTGCCATTTGATCATCTAACATACTTAATCTGAATTCTTTTTCGTCAAATTTATAATCAGTAAAGTTATCAGAATATTTATCTTGATCTAGTTTTTTTATTAATTGACCTTCCTTTTTATCAAGTTCATTTAAAAATTTCGGTGCAATAGTTAAAAGGTCACAACCTGCTAATTCTTTTATTTCATCAATATTTCTAAAACTTGCTCCCATTACTTCAGTCTTGAATCCCTTCTGTTTAAAATATTTATAAATTTTGGTAACCGAAATTACGCCTGGGTCTTCAGCTCCTGAAAAACTATCTTTACCAGTCTTTGCTTTATGCCAATCCAATATTCGACCAACAAAAGGTGAGATTAAGGTAACTTTCGCATTAGCACAAGCTACAGCTTGAGAGAAATTAAACAATAAAGTTAGATTACATTTAATGCCTTCCTTTTCCAAAATTTCAGCGGCTTTTATTCCTTCCCAAGTTGATGCAATTTTAATTAAAATCCTCTCCTTATCAATACCAAAACTCCTGTAATGGTTTATTAACTTTCTCGCTTTTTTTACAGTAGCTTCAGTGTCAAAGCTTAGCCTCGCATCAACCTCCGTAGATACTCTACCTGAAATAATACCAAGAATTTCTTTACCAAAAAATACAGATACCTGATCAATAGACTCCTTAATTAATTCATTTTTAGAAAAACCTTCATGTAAGGAATCTCTTGAAGATTCCAAGGCTTGATCAATTAATTTTATATAGTCAGGATTCTTGGCTGCTGCCAATATTAGAGATGGATTAGTAGTCGCATCTCTTGGCTGAAACTTCTTAATAGCATCTAGATCACCTGTATCAGCTACCACAACAGTCATAGAGGAGAGTTGTTCTAAAATTGATTTCATATCTAAATAAACGTATATATTTAAGTTAGCTTCAATAACAAATGAAATCATCAAAAAATATACTAAATGACTAAAAAGTCTTATTATTTAAGAGTTTTTTAACAATTATTCTGTTCTTTTCAATTTGTGGCGGTATCTTTTCTATCACAATAAGACTTTCTATAATTTCTTTGGCAACTGGTACCGCAACTGTCGATCCGTAAGCAAATGATTTAGAGGGCTCATCTACAACAACAAGAACAACATACTTTGGATCACTAACAGGGAAACTGGCTACAAAGCTGCATACTTTTTTATTAGAATAAATTCCGTTTTTTGCTTTTTGTGAGGTTCCAGTTTTCCCTCCAATTCTATATCCATCAATTTTTGCACCTACTCCACTACCATCCTCGACTACGCTTTCCATCCATTCAAGAATAATCCTGGAAACATCATTATTAAAAATTTCTTTTTGAGAATTTTTCTTGAGTTTATACTTAAAATTGAACGTCACATGAGGAATGACTTCAACACCACCATTAGCGAGAACAGCATGAAGTTGAGCTAATTTTAATGGAGAGATTGAGAATCCTTGACCAAAAGATGCTACAGCAGGCTCAATTGATTGGTTAACAAATACATCTTTTCTCTTTAGCTGTCCCGCTGTGGATTCAAATAAATCTGTCTCTAAAATTTCACTAATTCCTAATTTATTAAGCCAATCCCAATAAACTGAAGGATTTAAATTTTGCATTATCTTTACCATTCCAACATTACTGGAAACCCGCAAAACTGTGGGATAATCTATGAATCCATTTCCTTTTTTATCCCAATTTGAAAGAGTCCACCCTCCTACATAAACATTCCCATTGTCTTCAATAGTTCCATCTTTTTTAATTACTCTCTCCTCTAATGCTAAAGCAAGATTTATTGGTTTAAAAGTTGAACCTGGCTCAAACAAATCTTGTGAATACCATCCCTTAAAAACTTCTGAATCGTATTCCCAATATTTGTTTGGATCGTAGGAGGGGGTAGATACTAATGATAAAATCTCCCCATTAGTTACATCCATAACAATTGCAAAACCTTTTTTTGCCGCCCACTTATCAACTTGCTTCTTTAAGGCCTCATATGAAGCTTTCTGTAATCTTGAATCTATTGTTAATACTAATTTTTTATAATCATTAATAAAATCATTAGGTCCAGAGCTGTCTGGCAGAGGGGTACCATCACCCCCTTTTTTTAACAAATTACTTTTATTGAAAACTCGGATTTGATTTTCTAAATGCAATTCTAGGCCAGCTGAACCTTTGTTCTCATAATTTACAAACCCTACAAGATTAGAAAACAAGTGATTTTGCGGATAATATCTACGTGAATATTTGCTTACATCAAGACCACTTATACCAAGATCCAGGATATTTTTTGCTTGATCCTCCGTAATTTCATCACTAAGTTCAATACCTATTTTATTTTTAAACTTAGCAAGTACTAAATCATTTTCTAAATTTAAAATTGGCGATAATTTTTCAACTACCTCCTCTATACTCCTTGTTTTATTTATAGAATCACCAAAAAATTTGAAGTATTTTGGATGCGCCCATAGCTTATAAAGAGGTTTATCATACGCAATCAATCTGCCATTCCTATCAACTATTGATCTTCTTTTTTGTAAAGAACTAGTTCTTGTAAATTGAATAGACCTTGCTTGCTTTCGTAAATCAGCTGCACTAAAAAATTGCAAATTCATAAGCCTCCCAAAAAGTCCGAAAATAATTATCAAGAAAAAAACATAAGTCGCTTTAAATCTTCCAGACTTAAGCGGAACCAAATGCGCTATTATCTTTCGCTTTTTCATTAATAACCCATTTGAAAATGGCTATTTTTAAGTCCATCATAGATGTATTTTATTTTTTTTCTTAACTCATTTTTTTTCTTTCTGGAAACTTGCTTTTCAAGATAAATTAAATCTTTTGGAGTTGTTTTTTTTAAAGTTTTAAGAGTCTCAAATTCGTTAATATAAAATTGTTCAGTCTTTGATATATAATCAATCAAATTGCTATTAATTGCTCTTTTCTTGGAAAGATAACTATATATATCAGACCATTCTCTTTGACTACTAATAGAAATATAAGATAGGGTTAATATTAAAACTAATAGAGATATATTTAAGCTATCAACTATATTATGAATTAACTTTAAATTTATTAAAGATAAGTTTGTAATTTTATTTTTTTTTGAATTAGTTTTTTTTAATAATGAATTTTCATTCTTATAGAAATTCATCTTTTAGTATCTTTAAAAACATAAAAAGTTATGAATCAAGTAAACCCCCTTTAAATTGAGTATGCAAGTAACAAGGAATATTTCTTTATGTTCTCAACAACAACAAGTTTACAAAGGTCATTCCATTCCACAACGAGTGCATAATTATTGAGGAAAATAACCTTCCTGAAATAATCCTTGTTATTCCAAGGCCGATACCTAATACGAATAATGGCGGCATTTCACTAATACTTAGATGTGCTAGAGCAAAAATAAACGCTGAAATCGTGACTCCTAAAAGTACCCCAAAGTCTCTCGACAAAATTGGCAATAAGACTCCCCGAAAAATTAACTCTTCGAACAATGGTGCAAGAAGAGTAGTAGTTAAAAATAAAAGAATAAAAGAGAAATAATTATTATCATTTAAAACAATCTCAAGTAAAGGATTACTGCCATTCTGATTATCAACTATTAGATTAGTTATAAGAGAAGTCAACAAAACAAAAGGTATTATGATCAACCATCCTTTAAATCCTTGAATAAATGAATCTTTAATTGGCTTATAATTAAATTGAAAATAATCTTTTTGAAAAATAGATTTACCCGCAAAAGATTTTATTTGATAATAAAGAATTAAAAGCGGAGGTATTGTCATAAATAGATAACCAAAAAATATTTTTAAGGATTGTGTTAACTCTATTGAAATTTTGCCTGAAAATAATTCCACCAATGTGATTGAAAATATGGGAGATATTACCTCTCCTAATACAACAAAACCTCCTGCTATTAACAAAACCATATCTAACAAGTCCAAATCTAAAGCCTTATAGTCTTTCCATTTAATTTTTCTCGAAGAAATTGCGATCCAAGTTTCTTTTAATATAAGAAAAGAGCCAAGAATTATAGTTAATATTGGTACTAACCTTATTACTAATATTTTTAAAAACATATTTTTTGCAATTCTATTTGTTATTAACTGACTGTCATCAAAGTCAAATTTTCTACTTAATAGGTGATATAAAAATCTATCTTCTTTGAAGGAATCAAATAACTTTTTAACATTTTCATCTGCATAATCAAAATTTTTTTCTCTCAATTTTTTAGATACTAATTTGTAATTTTCGTTATCAAATTGATTGATAAATGCATTATCAGAATTATTATCTTTCATACTTGATGAAAGCATCAAAATTAACTTATTCCGCTCTGATAATCGTTCTAAAGGAATATCAGAAAGAGATCTATTAATTTCTTTTATGGGATCATCGATAATAAAAAATTTCTTTAAGTCGGATGGTATTGCTGGTAATGATAATTCTGATATTTCCTTTTCTTTCTGACTTATGTCAAAAGAAACAGAAGGTCGATCAAGACTATCTTTTAAACCCTGCTGCCAAATAAAAAAGGTTATTATCAAAGAGAGAATTGCTAAGAATAGCTTTTTTATAGGAACATTTTTATTCATTACTTCAGAATATAAAATATAAAACTTAATTTAGTTTTAATTGAAATTACTAAAAATTCCATACCTATTTTTATCACGCCATGAGATGATTAAAATATTATAATTTCAAATTTATATAATGGTCCTCAGAATATTTTTTGTTAGACATGGATTGAGCAGTTTTAATGAAAAAGGCTTAATTCAAGGAAGATCAGACGATTCCTATCTTACCAATACAGGTTATGAACAAGCTTCTAAGTCAGGCGAGGCTCTTTCAGGAATAAATTTTGATGAAGTTTATTCCTCTCCACTCATTCGAGCCGCCGAAACTGCTAAAACAATTCAAAAGAAATTAAAACGAGAAAAAGATATCATATTCGACAAAAATTTATTAGAAGTAGATCTCAGTTCATGGTCTGGTTTAACTATTGAACAGATAAAAAATAAATTTCCAGAAAAATACCTTACATGGAAAAATGATCCTGAAAAATTAATATTAGAACGAGGTAAAAATTTGTCATACCATCCAATACAAGAATTATACGATCAGGCAGATATTTTTATCAAAGAGATTATGAATACACTTAAGGACAAAAAAAATTCAAACATTCTGATTGTTGGTCACAATGCAATTCTTAGATGTTTAATTCTTTCATTAATTGGGAAACCTAAAAAAGGTTTTAGAAAAATAAAGTTAGATAATGCCTCTTTTTCAATCATAAATATTTTAAGGAAGCAAAATTTATATAAAACTCAAGTTGAATGTTTGAATCAAATTTCCCATCTTAATAAAAACATCCCCGATCAGATTGGAGATTCAAGAATCTTTCTTGTAAGGCACGGAGAAACAAACTGGAATAAAGAAGGTCGATTTCAAGGTCAAATCGATATTCCCTTAAACAGTACTGGAAAAGACCAAGCAAAAAAAGCCTCTGAATTTTTAAAAGAAATAAACTTCACCAAAGCTTTCTCTAGTTCAATGATTAGGCCATATGAAACAGCACAAATAATCGTACAGAACAAATCAAACCTAAATATAAAAAAGATAGATGAATTAGTGGAAATAAGTCATGGATTGTGGGAAGGTAAACTCGAAAATGAGATAAAAGAAAAATGGTTCGAATTACTTAGAGATTGGCATAATAAACCAGAAGATGTAAAAATGCCTGAGGGTGAGAGTATTGGAGAAGTTTCTAAAAGATCAGTTCAAGCTTTTAGGGAAATTTGTCTTAAACAAAACAAAAATGATAAAACACTCCTCGTAGCTCACGATGCAGTTAATAAAACTCTTATATGCGATCTTTTAGGAATTAATTTCTCAAACATATGGATGATAAAACAAGGAAATGGAGGTATAACAGTAATTGATATTTTTAATGATCCTCAAAAAGATCATGTCATTAGCGCTCTTAATCTCACAACACATCTTGGTGGAATTTTAGACTCAACGGCATCTGGTGCTCTATAAATGAGAAAAACTCTATTTTTTGAAACTATTGATATTTTGATGGGTCCTAATGTTGAGGTAATCACAGATTCATTACTAATTATTGATGGCAAAATAAAAGCATTCGGTAAAGAAGCCAAAGAAATAGCTTTGAAACATAATATAAAAATCACTAAATCTGGAAATAAAATTGTTGCACCGATGCTAGTGGATAGTCATTCAGTTCTAAGAGAGCCTATAACGGGTCTTGATGATAACTTAGAAAATTTAAAAAGTAGAGCCAAAAAATCAGGTTTTGGTTCAATAGCACTTATGCCAGATAGTGATAATTGGAGAGATAAACCTGAAAAAATACCATTTCAGAAAAATAACGAATTTGATATTAATATTTTTTTTTGGGGAAGTTTTAGTTTAGAGGATAAAGGTAAAAATCTCTCTCCCCATAATGAATTATTTAGATCGGGTATCATAGGTTTAGCTTCAAGCAATTTTTTTGATTCTTCAATTATTTTTAAAGGGCTTTCTCTTATTGATGCAAAATCGTTGCCAATTTTATTTTCACTAACAAAAAGCGACCCTCTCCAAAAAGGAATTGTAAAAAAAGATTTAGAATCTTTACAATTAGGGTTTTATGTTATTGAAAATAATAATGAAATTTCTGAAGTTAAGAATATTTTGGGCATCAAAAATTTTTTCAAAACAAAAAATATAATAATTAAAAATATTTCAGATTCCAATTCACTTCAAGAAATTGAGAATCAGAATATTTCAATTTCAACAACTATAAGTTGGTGGAATTTAATAGCTGATACGAGTAATCTACAATTAAATGATCATGGTTGGAAAGTTGATCCTCCTTTAGGTTCTAGAGAAAATAGGGAATCTCTCATAAAAGGTCTGGAAAAAAACTTAATTCAGGGAATTGCTGTGAATTCTGTTGCCTTAAACGACCAGAAATCATTTATTCCAATTAATAATAGATCTGTTGGGATAAGCTCATTCGAACTCGTTTTACCTTTATTGTGGGAGGAATTTATAACAAAAAGAGGATGGAAAATTTCAAAACTCTGGGAACATTTAAGTTTTAATCCATCTAGACTATTGGGAATAACTCAAGAAAAATTATCTCTAGGAAGCAAAAGATGGTTGTTGTTTGATCCAGATAAAAAATGGAAAAATGACCAAAATAATTTAGGTTATGATTCACCATCTAATTTTCCAAAAAAAGATGAATTAATAATAGGTAAAGTTATTCAAGTTGGTCTTGATTTTTAAAAAAACCAAAATTATCTAAAGGCCAAAATCTAAGATAGGCTTTTCCAATTATTTCTTTTTTATGAAGAAACTTACCACCAGGCCAATATCTACCGTCCCAACTGTTTGCCCTATTATCTCCTAAAACCAAAAAATGATTCTCGGGAACTTTAATATTTTCAAATTCTCCACAATCATTAATAAATTTTTCAAGACAATTGAGTGTAATATATGGTTCAAATATTTTTTGATTATTTATCAATACCTCACCACGGTTATTAACCGTAACTACTTCTCCAGGTAAAGCAACAACTCTTTTTATATATGCATCACAAGCCTGATCTCTTAATCCTGGAATAAATGAGACTGGAGGAAAACTCATTAAGAAACAATATCTTTTTTTTGGTAATGGCTTGGACCTCATAGAAATAAGCTTTTTATCAAATGAAAATGGAGAATTAAAAACAACAATATCTCCCCTTTCGGGTGATTTATTTCTTAAAGAAAATTTTTCAATAATTAACCTATCATTTATTTGCAATTCAGGGAGCATTGACCCAGAAGGAATATAACGAGGTTCGGCAATAAAAGATCTACATGAAGATATAAAGAAAACCAAGAAAACAAACGGAGTCCATTCAAGGAGAATATTTTTAAAAAAATGTTTCATAGAAAAATTGTAATTAAAAGTGAACTTTTATTTGAAGTGTTCTTTATATCTATCTTCATTAAATCCAAGAATAACTTGCATTTCGTTTAATATTAAAAATGGTCTTTTTATTAATTTCCCATCCTTTAGTAATAATTCAATAATTTTTTTATCATTTAAAGTTTGAATATCATAATCAATGAGCTTAAAACTTTTACCTCTTGTATTAAATAATTTTTTCTTATCAGATGAAAATTGTTTCAACGCTAATTCTAGAAATTCTTTTCTAGGTGGCATTTTTACTATATCAAAAAATTCATAGTCAATATTATTTTGATCAAGCCACTTTGATGCTTTTCTACAAGTTGAGCATTTTGGATAACTAAAAAATAATATTCTTGTCAAGTTATTTAACCACTGAAGATTTTTTTAATACTTTAAAAGTTTTCTTTTTGGAAGGAATACATTTTCTTAAAATTTCCTCAGCTACTTCATAATCTCTCCATCCATCAATTTGAACTGTCCTTCCATCTAAACCTTTACTAGTTCTAAAAAATTCAGCAACATCCTCTAATTGATTTGGAGCTATCTGTTTAATACTTTTTATTTTTTCTTGCCTTGGATTTGCGGATGGTACACATAAGAGTTTCCCATCATATGCACCACAATCATGCATATCTAAAACACCTATAGGACGAGCTTTTATCAAACATCCTGCGAAGGTTGGTTCATCCATAATAACCATCGCATCTAGTGGCGCACCATCTTCTGCAAGGGTATTAGGAATAAAACCGTAATCAAATGGATAACGTACTGAAGAGTGTAGTACTCTATCAAGGGCCATTATTCCAGCTTGAGAACAATATTCATATTTATTCCTACTACCAGCAGGTATTTCAACTACTAAATTTACTATACCTTTCATGGGAGATGGAGGGATCAAACTAAGGTCCATCTTCTTTAATTGTATGAAATGAATTAGTCTCGTTCACATGAGATAAAGGTCTAGAAAGTAAAACACTTATTAGAGGCAATAAAATAGTCAAAGAGGCAACTAAAAGTCCAAGAAAAAAAGTTGATGTATCCCTGATACTAAGGGGATCATCGTCGTCTCTTTCCGTATCACCAGCAATAGTAATAAGAGAATTGCCTTCACTTGAATTACTTTTGACAAACTTCTTTGAATTTGTATATCTCAAGAGTTTTGACTATGAAAAGTAGGAATTAACTTAACAAAATTATTTTACAATCAAAAAGTCAATAAATCAAAATATAGTTTGAAGCAACAGTTTCAAATTTAATTTTTTTCTAGCAAAGATCTTATACTTTTTAACTCATCAAGTATTTGAGAAAGAATATTTTGTGCAGCGGAAGATGGGGAATTAAAAACTTCTACTGTGACTTCTTTAATTCTTAAGATATCTTTTGCAAATCTTGCAATCTCATTTGGATGAAAAAGTAAAGGTTCTTTTTGGTCTGTTCTATATTCAGGATTTAATTTTCTAGGATTAAAGTTAGGATTTAAATTTCTAAGATCTGTATTTGTATATCTGTAAACAGAAGCTCTGGAACGATTAAGGAATTTCTGAACTTCATCAATACCAACTAATTCTTCAGAACTAGAAATATTGGATTCCATATTGTCCATAGATCTAAATCAAATGCGATTAATGTGTAGAATTTACTTAATGAGTTTAAGTTTTATTATTGCAGAAGTTAGCAAAAAGATTAAAACTAAACTACCTGCCTTCAGGGACTCAAGACACTTTAGGAATTTTTCACATCTTAATTGATAAAATTAAATATCTTTAAAAAGTATTTTTATGCGCGTCACAACCTCATTTCCTCTGGGGACACTTCGTGACACTCCTTCTGAAGCAGAAATTATCTCTCATCAATTACTTTTGAGGGGGGGATTTATTCGCAGAGTCAATAGTGGTATTTATGCATATATGCCACTCATGCTTAGAGTTATTGAAAAAATATCCTCAATAATTGAAAGAGAACTTAACAATAATGGTTGTACAAAACTTCTTCTACCACAACTTCACCCAGCAGAGTTATGGAAAAAAAGTGAAAGGTGGGAAGGGTACACTGCTGGAGAAGGGATAATGTTTAATTTAAAAGATAGGCAAGGAAAAGAATTTGGTTTGGGGCCAACACATGAAGAAGTTATAACTAGTATTGCTTCTGAGATTATTAATTCATATAAACAATTACCTTTATGTTTTTATCAAATTCAAACAAAATTTAGAGATGAAATAAGACCAAGGTTTGGTTTGATGAGAAGTAGGGAATTTATAATGAAGGATGGCTACTCCTTCCACTCTTCAAAGGAAGATTTGGTTTCATTTTATGAAAAAATGGGAAAAGCCTATGAAGAAATTTTTAAAAATTGTGGCGTTGATACAGTAGGAGTGGAAGCAGACAGTGGAGCAATTGGAGGAGCATCATCTAAAGAGTTTATGGTTACTGCTGATATAGGGGAAGATTCAATTTTATTCACTGAGAGTGGATCATACGCAGCCAATCTTGAAAAGGCTGTCTCATTGCCTTCAAAAGCTGTGAAATTAGAAAAAATTGAAAACGATTTAATTGAAACTCCAAACCAAAAATCAATTGCGGATATCTGTAAAAAACACAATTTAGATTCAAGCCAGATTGTTAAAGTGGTTATTTACATTGCAAAATTTGAGAATAAATCTGAGGTGCCAATTCTTACCTGCATAAGAGGTGATCAAGAAATAAATGAGGTTAAGCTCTTTAACTTAATAAACAAAATTTTCACATCCAATTTAATTCATCTCAACATGATGGATGATATTAAACAAATCAAAAAAAATCTAAATAATTTCCCATTAGGATATATCGGGCCTGACGTTGAAGACAAATCAATTAACAATGATTCTAATTGGGACAAAAAATGGATAAGAATAGCTGACAAATCCGCTGATGAACTTTCAACTTTTGTTAGTGGGGGTAATAAAATCAATATTCATAGAGTATTTTATAAGTTTTCATTTTCTAAAGAAAATTTCACAATATCAGATATTAGAAATGCAAAAGAAGGAGATTACATAAGTCTTAAAAATCATGAAAAATTGAAGGAAAAAAAAGGTATTGAAATAGGTCATATTTTCCAATTAGGACAAAAATATAGTGATAAATTAAATGCGAAATTTTCTGACAAGGATGGTCAATTAAAAAATTTATGGATGGGTTGCTATGGCGTTGGGGTAACAAGAATTGCTCAAGCAGCCATTGAACAGAATCATGATAATAATGGAATAATTTGGCCAATCCAAATCTCTCCTTTTGAAGTTTTAATTATCCCTACTAATTTAAAAGATTCTAATCAAAAAGAACTTACTGAGGAAATTTATAATAATTTTAAAAATCATAATATTGATGTCCTTCTTGATGACAGAGATGATAGAGCAGGTGTCAAATTCAAAGATGCTGATTTAATTGGTATACCTTTCCAAATTATTATTGGAAGAGATTCTATAAATAAAGAAGTTGAATTCTTTTGTAGGAAAAGCAAACGTAAATTAAAAATAAGCTCAAGTAATTTATTAGAAAAATTCTTTTCTGAATCAAAAATAATGTACAATAATAATTCTTAGATCAAAATCTATCTGGAGTAACTTCATGTTAGTTAAAAAGATGCCAAATTTGATTAATAAATTTTTTTCAAAAATAATATCTTTGATAATTTGTTTTTCAATATTTTTAACATTCTTTAATCTCCCCTCATATGCTGCCAAGACCTCTATGACAGGAGATTATGCAAAAGATACGATATCGGTAGCACAAACTTTGCAAAAAGCAGTTGATACCCCAAAGGACTCCTTGAATAAAGACGAAGTTAGGACTGAATCTCTTTCTTTGATAACTGACTATATTTCAAGATATAGAAACAGAGGAATGGTTAATAAAACTCAATCTTTTACTACAATGCAAACAGCACTAAATGCAATGGCAGGTCATTACAAAAACTTTGCAAGTAGGCCCTTACCCGATAAACTAAAGGAGCGATTAACAAAAGAATTCTCTATTGCTCAAAAGATGGTACTTAGAGAAAGTTAATACAAATGATTTACGTTTCTAAAGTTAACGAGGAATTTTGAATATATTGTATATTCTTACAAAAATAATGCTCTTTTAAAATTGGCTAATGTTGTTGTGATCGGGGCCCAATGGGGTGACGAAGGAAAAGGTAAAATAACAGATTTGTTAAGTCGCTCTGCTGATGTCGTAGTACGCTATCAGGGAGGGGTAAATGCAGGGCATACAATTGTTGTTGATGATAAGGTTTTAAAGTTGCATTTAATTCCCTCTGGAATACTTTATAAGGACACTACATGTTTAATTGGATCGGGAACAGTAATTGATCCAAAAATCTTACTTAAAGAGATAGACATGTTAATTGAAAATGGGATAGATATTTCAGGATTAAAAATTTCATCAACATCGCATGTAACGATGCCCTACCATCGTTTGCTAGATGAAGCCATGGAAAATGATAGAGGCTCAAATAAAATTGGGACAACTGGTAGGGGCATTGGCCCTACATATGCTGACAAATCACAAAGGAATGGTATCCGGATAAGAGACTTACTTAATAGAGATAGACTAAATGATGTTATCGAGATACCTCTGAGAGAAAAAAATGGTCTATTAGAAAAGATTTATGGCATTAAACCTCTAAACAAAAATGAGATAATTACAGAATATCTATATTACGGAGATCGATTATCCAAGCATATCGTGGATTGCACAAGGACTATTCATTCAGCTGCAAAAAATAAAAAAAATATTCTCTTTGAAGGTGCACAAGGAACATTACTTGATTTAGATCATGGCACATATCCTTATGTAACATCATCAAATCCCATATCAGGAGGAGCCTGTATTGGTGCTGGGGTTGGGCCCACTTTAATAGACAGGGTAATAGGTGTAGCCAAAGCATACACAACAAGAGTAGGGGAAGGCCCATTCCCAACAGAATTACAGGGAAGTATTAATGATCAACTTTGTGACAGAGGAAGTGAATTTGGAACGACTACAGGTCGAAGAAGAAGATGTGGTTGGTTTGATGGAATAATTGGCAAATATGCCGTTTGTGTAAATGGTCTTGACTGTTTAGCAATAACAAAATTAGATGTACTAGATGAATTAGATGAAATTCAAGTATGCGTAGCATATGAATTAAATGGTAAAGAGATTGATTATTTCCCCACAAATTCTGACGACTTAAAAAAATGCAAACCAATATTTAAAAAATTAAAAGGATGGCAATGCTCAACTGCCAATTGCAGGAAACTATCTGATCTCCCCGAGAACGCAATGAACTATCTTAGATTTCTTGCTGAATTAATGGAAGTACCAATTGCAATAGTTTCGTTGGGCGCAAATAGAGATCAAACAATAGTAATAGAAGACCCTATCCACGGTCCAAAAAGAGCACTGCTTAGATAATTTTTATTAAACATGGGGGAAATATTTAGACATAATAATCAAGATAAAAAAATCGATTTAATTGGATTAGGTAATGCAATTGTAGATATCGTTGTAAATATTGAAGATGAATTTCTTGAAATTAATGACCTACAAAAAGGATCTATGAACCTCATTAATTCAGATGAATCTCAAAGATTATTAAAAAACTGCAAAATAGCAAAAAAAATATCAGGAGGTTCTTCTGCTAATACTGTTGTTTGTTTGGCAGAATTAGGAAATAATGTCCATTTTGTCGGCAGAGTAAAAAATGATAACTTTGGGAAATTCTTTTCATCTGATATCAGAGAAAGTAATACTATTTTTGATACTCCCCCCACTAATAAAGGGCCATCAACAGCCCATTCCATTATTTTGGTTTCACCTGATGCTCAAAGAACCATGTGCACCTACCTAGGAGCATCAATACGGTTTGAGCCAAAAGATATTGATTTTAACTTGATCAAAGAGAGTAAATATTTATATTTAGAAGGATATCTATGGGACAGTGATTTAGCTAAGAATGCTTTTCTTGAGGCGGCTAAAGTCGCAAAATCCGCCAATACAAGAATAGTACTCTCATTATCTGACTCTTTTTGCGTTAATAGGCATAGAGAAAGTTTTTTGAACTTAATTAAAAATTATGTTGATATAGTTTTTTGTAATGAAAACGAAATATTAAGCCTTTTAGAAATAAATAAATTAGATAATTGCCAAAAAGAATTGACCTCTCTATGTGAATTAATAGTAGTTACATTGGGTGAAAAAGGATCTTTAATTGTTAATCGCAACTTGACTAAAGCAATAGAGGCTAATTTAACAGGGGAAGTTGTTGATACTACTGGAGCAGGAGATCTTTACGCGGGGGGGTTTATTCATGGTTTAATTAAAAATTATTCTCTCGAAAAATGTGGCAAATTAGGTTCTTTATGCGCGGGACAAATTATAACTCAATTAGGATCTAGATCTAACTTTAAACTTAAGGACTTAATTAAGAAAAACTTTTATTAAATAACCTTAGTTAACCAATCGTGATATTTAGCTTCACTGTAAAATGTCCTGTAAAGAATTTGGGGGACGTCGTAGGATGTCATTTTTTGTAAAAATAATATCAAATCATCTTTCAATTCAGGCCTAC
Organism: Prochlorococcus sp. AG-449-P16; assembly: GCA_003212175.1. Classification (GTDB taxonomy): domain Bacteria; phylum Cyanobacteriota; class Cyanobacteriia; order PCC-6307; family Cyanobiaceae; genus Prochlorococcus_A. Next base: position 12,792 of record QCQN01000009.1, on the reverse strand, counting down.
TTTTTATTGTAATCTCAAACTCAAAAGCCTCTTCAATTTGATCATTCCATTTATAAATTGAATTAATAGACTTTATTGAAACGCATGCTGCAAGGTTATTCTGTATTAGCAAATTAGCAATATTCCTGGCTAAATTTTCATTTGACTCAGTTGTTATCAAAATCAATACCGCGTTCATAGAATAATCAAGAATATTTTCTTATCATATGATCTATTAAGATGTCATACTCGTTGAAAACGCGTGTATTACTAAATATTAATTTTGGTCTTTTAACTAAAAAATAATTCCATATTACTTCCTGAGATAATACGTTCCCAGTTTTTTTTGAGAATAACTACCTGATTCTCTACAAAGTACATAATCTATTTTCCAAAAATCACAAAGTTTTTTTTCAACGATACTGTCTTTTCTTTTACTTGGTTCAAGTATCGCTATATTTGAATTTTTTATGACTGATCCAAAAGCCCTTGATACACTTTCCTGCGTAGGAAGTATCCTAGTGTATACATCAGCTCCAGATTCTAAATAATATTTCGCAGTATCATTGAGAAATCTTGATCCTATTGCTAAAAGGATATTTTTTCCTATTAAATTAATATTTTTAATACCTTTTAAATCAGAAATATAATTAAACTTAGGTTCCTCTTTAAAGGTAGATTTTCTCTCAAAGACAAAAAGAGGGGCATTAATTTCTTTGCAAGCTGCATTAAGATTCCTTGAGATAATTTGGGCAAAAGGATGAGTAGCATCAATAACAAATTTAATCTTATTTTTTTTTATAAAGTTGATTACTTCACTTTTATCATTTAATCTGCCTGTAATGATATGTAACTTTGAGTTTTTAATATAAGATTCACTTCCTCTTTGCGTTACAACGCTTGCAAATACTCGATAGTTATGTTTGAGAAGCCTTCTTGCTAATGAAGGTCCATCTGCAGTTCCTGATAGGATCCAAACATTTTCGTGGCAATTTTGTTTATTCTGCATCAAGATAACTCTAAATTGTTTAAGAAGTAATGAATCATTGTTTAATCCAAGCTGTAATAAATAGCGCTCCTCAAATGAGATATACCAAAGATAACCAAACGGCTATTGCTGAAATGATTGTAAGTTTTAAGGGATTGCGCAGCGAAGATCCAATAAGAGAACTTAAGGTTTTAGGATGGGGTAACATTGCCCAAGAAATGATAGAAGGTTTAAAAAAGGGGCAAAACATTGTTCTTGAAGGACGTCTCAGGATGAATTCAGTAACAAGAAAAGATGGGACCAAAGAGAAGCAGCCCGAATTAACCGCTTCAAAGATTCATCATATAACTTCAGATGAGAATGATGAATCCCCAAAAAATAAAAATGAATCTTCTAAAGATAATGAGCAAACCCAACATAAAACAAATTGGGATAGCTCACCTTTAGTTCCAGAAATTGATGAAATTCCCTTTTAATTAAATATCAACGTTATTCTCTCGAACACTTATAATAAATTTACTTATTTTTCTCTCAAGCTCAGCAAGCTCACTTCTTATTTCAGGCCATTTGCCTTTATCAAGGTTTTTCAACAGCCATGTTCTATCCTGATCGAGTTTAAAAATCAGATCTTCTTGATTTGTAGTATTAGATTCCTGCATAATACTTAATAACTCATTCATCTATTATTTTACTAAAACCAAATGAAGAAATACTTATCTCCAGGAAATATTATTGTATTTACAGGAGGTATGTTAGCTTTTATTGGAATGACAGCTTATTTTACTGACTCAGTAAATTTAAGTGTTCCTACTTTTTTTTACGGAGTACCAATATTCCTAATTGGATTGGGTTTGAAAACTTCTGAAATACCTCCTGTAAAATTACTGGATAAAAAAAACTTCAAAGATGACAGATTCAATAGGCCAAAAGAATTAACTGCATTAGTTAAAGATGTAACTAGGTGGAGATATGGAATAAAAGCCCACCTTGAAAGTTCTTTGGAAGCTTTAAAGTTATGGGATGAAGATTTACCCCCTCAACTTACAGAAATAGAAGAAATAACAAAAGATGATAAAAATGGTCTAAGAATGCATTTCCAAATCAATTCTGTCCCGATGGAAAAATGGGTTGAGAAACAAGACCGATTAAATAGGTTTTTCGTGAAAGGTCTTGAATCAGAATTTATTATCGACGATAATAAAGAAGAATTTGATTTGATTCTCTTTTATTAAATATTCGAATATATTTAGTAAAAAAACAACATTTTAATTCAGCTAATCTTAAATATTTTTTCTAAGAATGAATGATTCTCAAAGAGTATCAATATTAAGCGAAGCACTCCCATATATACAAAGTTTTTCAGGAAGAAAAATTGTTATCAAATATGGAGGCTCTATTATGGAAGATGAGAACCTAAAGAAAGCTTTCTTTAGAGACATTGCTCTTTTATCAAGTGTAGGCGTCTGCCCAGTAGTGATTCATGGTGGGGGGCCCGAAATTAATTTTTGGTTGAACAAATTAGAAATTTCTCCAAAATTCGAAAATGGTTTAAGAGTTACTGACCAAAAAACAATGGATATTGTTGAAATGGTCCTTATGGGGAGAGTAAACAAACAAATCGTTAGAGGAATCAATAATACTGGATCATTGGCCGTGGGTATTTCAGGACTTGATGGAAATTTAATCCAGTCAAGAGAATTAGGTGATGGGAGTCATGGATTAGTTGGCGAGGTAACTAAGATAAATCCTGAGCTATTGGATCCTCTCATAAATAATGGCTACATTCCAGTTATTACTAGTGTCGGATCAACTCAAGACGGCATCTCACACAATATCAATGCTGATTTTGTAGCGGGAGAAGTGGCTGCGGCAATAAATGCAGAAAAACTTATCCTTCTCACCGATACTCCAGGGATACTAGAAAAAAAGAATAAAGCAAGTACTCTTATTAAACAAATCAATCTTAAGGAGGCCAGAGAATTGATCAAAAAAGAAATTGTTATAGGAGGTATGCTACCCAAAACTGAATGTTGCATAAGAGCATTAGCTCAAGGTGTAAAAGCTGCCCATATTATTGATGGTCGCGTAGAGCATTCTTTACTTCTTGAAATTTTTACCAATTCAGGAAAAGGAACTATGATAGTTGCTTAGACTATGAAAAATTATGAGCAAGTTTTAGAGACAGTAGAGCTTGCTCTTGCAAAAGGGGAGTATCATTTTTGCATTCAATTTATTTCTCCAATAATCAAATCATTTCCTTTAGATTCCCAGGAGGGAGTTAATTTAAGAACGATATTAATCACAGCACTTTGTGGGATTAATAAAAAAGAGAATGCTAAAGAAATATGTAAAGAACTTTTAAAATCACATGAGTCTAAAACAAGAGATGATGCAAAATATTTGATGGAAATAATAAATTCTCCCGAAATCAAGAGACCTGAGAATTGGAATATAAAATTTGACAATAATACTTCATTAAAGAAAAATTCTAGGAATGCACTTAAACTAAACAAAATTAATTTAAGCGAAAAAAAATTTATAAATATAGTTGATAAACCTACAGGCGAAACAAAACCATTTCAAAGTGGTTTTGCGTTTATCATTTTTTTAATTTTGTTATTACTAATTCCACTTTTAAGCGGTTGTGTAAAAATTGAAAATACCCTTGACCTTAGACAATTTGAGTCAATAAATAATTACCTGGAAGTTGAAAGTAAATATATTAATAAGCTCCCATGGCAAATAAAATTTGAAGATGTAATTAAAGATATTTTACCCGATGCAGAAATTGTAAAAGGAGAATCTAATTTTTCCTTAGAGAATAAAAATCTTAATCTAAAAGATGCTAAAGAAATTCTTAATAAGATCCAAAAAACTGCATTTGATCTAGCAGGTTTTTCCTCAGATCTGTCAATAGATACCACTCAAAGAAACTTAATATTTTTTAAAAAATATAATTTTAGGATTTCCTTTGATCTAGAAGATATTTCAAAGATGGAAGACATACAACTAAATTTTAAAATTATTCATCCCCATAAAGCGAAATTTACTAGCTTAAAAAACCCGCAATTAAAAATTTCTAAAAATCTTATAATTTGGAATTTAATTCCTGGGCAAATTAACTTTCTGGAATTTTCCTTCTGGAGCTGGAACAAATTATTTATTGGTTCTACAGTTGTATTATTATTAATTACGATAACTTATTTTTTAAGATTTTATAGATTGAAGTTAGGTAGCGATTTGCCCCAACTTCCGTCTGAATAACTAAAGCTCTACAGGATTTACATCAATTGATAAAAATACTTTTTTTGGGATTAAATCCCATGAAAAAATCCTCTCTAGCATTGGAGTTTTGGAATCTTCTGGACCATACATTAGTATTTGCCATTTGAATTTTTTCCCAACTTTAGATATCAAAGCTGGTGCCGGACCTATAACCTTCCAATGGGTTTCTTTACATAAACTCATTAAATACTTTGCTAATTTAATAGAAGTTAACTCAGTTAATTCATAATTTTCCCCAGACAGCTTTAAAAGACAAACCTTGCAAAATGGATATAAATTGGATTCTTTTCTCAATTTTGAATTATCAATTAAAAATTTCTCATAATCTCTATTTTTCAAATAAGAAATTACTGGATGACTTGGTTTATAGGTTTGAAAAATAACCTTTCCTGGCTTTTGGGCCCTTCCAGCTCTACCAGCTAATTGCAAAAATAATTGTAATGATTTTTCTTCTGCTGAAATATCTGGACGATGGAGCAACCCATCTGCCGCTATAACTACTGAAAGAGTAACATTAGGTATGTCAATACCTTTAGCCAACATTTGAGTGCCAACCAGAATATCTGCATTCCCTCCAGAGAAGTGTGAAAGAATATTTCTATGACCATCCTTTCCTGTGGTCGAATCTCTATCAAAACGAAGCACCCTTAAATCTGGAAATTCTTTATTAAGAAACTCTATAACTCTCTGTGTTCCAATACCAAAAGGCTTAAAAGCATTTGAATTACAATCTGGACAATTGGAGAGAAGTTTTGATTTATGATCACACCAATGGCAATTTAGCCATTTTGTTCCTTTTGAACCAAGGTGAACAGATAGAGGTACATCACAATTGGGACAATTAATTATGAATCCGCAATTTCTACAGCTTATAAAACCGCTGTGACCTCTTCTCGGGATCAAAATGATTGCCTGTTCTTCTTTGGACCGAAGTTGAGAAATTAATTTTAATAATTCACTGCAAAAAATTTTCGTATTTCCACCTTTGAATTCATCACGCATGTCAACAATTTTTATTTCTGGCATTGCAGTGTTCGTTATCCTTCTATTCATTCTTACCGTTTTGAACTTCTTATCAAAAAAGCTGCTTTTCCAAGTCTTCATTGATGGAGTAGCGCTTCCAAAAAATAAGCTTTGCCGGATTACTCTTCACTCTTTTCATAGCTACATCTCGTGCGTCATAACAAGGCATAGGGCTTTCTTGCTTATATGAGAGGTCATGCTCCTCATCCAATATGATTAATCCTAAATTTTGAATTGGAAGAAATATTGCTGATCTGGTTCCAATTACTATTATGGGCTCTTTATCTTCAATGATTTTCTTCCACACTAAAGTTCTGTTTCTTACAGAGCAATTACTATGATACTCATAAACTATATTTTGAAATCGATCACTAAATCGATCAATCAATTGAGGTATTAAACCAATTTCTGGAGCAAGTATTAAACAGCTTTTTTTATTCAATATTTGATCTTCAGAAATTCTCATATATACTTCAGTTTTACCAGAACCTGTTTCTCCCCAAAGCAACAAGGTATCTCCAGGTTTCATTTCTTGCATTTCTTTATATGCTTTTTTTTTGCTCGCTTGTTAAATCTGGTTTTCCTATTGAAACAAAATCATTATTAGAAGAATTTAATTTAGTTTTAATTATTTTTTTTCTCTTGGTTTTAATTAATAAATTTTTCCCAACCATTGAACTAATTAAGGTTGAATTATATCCAGAGTTAATCAATTCGCTTTGCCAGTTACCTTTATGCTTCAAGGTATTTATTACTGATAATTCCCTATGAGTTAATTCTTGTTTAAGAAAATCCCCTTCTCTCTGAAGTTCGATCCATATTTGATATTTAAAATCTTTTGTAATCATCTTGTGCTTTCCAATCCAACCAGGAGGAAATGCCGTTTTAAACATTTTTAATTTGCTAACTTTATAAAACGAAGCCAAAGACTCTAACCATTCCCTCCACCAGTTTTGAAAAATTTTTTTTTGTAAAACTCCTTCAACAGATAAATATCTAATATTCTCATCTCCAAAACTAAATTTTTGAGTTTTGATTATCTCAGAATCCTTTTTTTTAGCTATGACCAACCCATTTAATAGCCTTCCTTTAAGTCGAACTGATACGATATCCCCTATTTCCACACCAAGATTATTGCCATCTTGATAATAAAAACTATCGTTGTGTGTGCCTATATCTAAAAGAACTTCTAGCTTAAAAGAATTTTTTTGATAGCTGATTACTTGCCGGCTTCAAAACTTTTTCTTAGTATTGGATTGTTGAACATTCCACAAAGTGTTTTTGCACATTGATAAGTATCCTGATCTTAAGGGAGACATGAAGCTTTGATCATTGAGTGAGAATTCAAAAATTGATCTGCCTGTCTGAGAAATCCCAAGACTTTTTACTTTAGGTAATCTATAGCACTATTTAAATTTTTCAACAATTTAAAACTATTTTATTCAGATTTTAATTAAGTAGTTTTTAATCACAAAGGCAAATTTTTACTACTAAATGTACAAACTTGCCATAAATAAAATTTTATCTAGTTAAATTCACCTTAGAAAGGAGTCTATTATGTGTCCAGTTGCAGCCGAATCCAAGAATCCTAAACCAAGTGCCAAGAAAAAAATTAGTAAGAAAATTAATACCAATTTAGATTCAGTTGTCAAAGAAGAAAATAATATGGATAACCAAAATATTCAAGACTCCTCAATTTCAAATGAAAGCAGTATTGAAAATAATGAAGGATTCAATGACTCGGATGAGGAAGGTAAAGCTCTCGCGAACGTAAAACTGGGTCCTAAGGGCATTTATACAGAAGACTCAATAAGAGTTTATCTTCAAGAAATAGGAAGAATTAGACTTTTAAGACCTGACGAAGAAATTGAACTTGCTAGAAAAATTGCTGATTTACTACAACTTGAAGAATTAGCGACTCAGTTTGAGTCAGAAAAAGGGCATTTCCCTTCCGTGAGGGAATGGGCTGAATTAATAGATATGCCTTTATCTAAATTCAGACGAAGGCTTCTTCTAGGAAGAAGAGCTAAAGAAAAAATGGTCCAATCAAATTTAAGATTAGTTGTTTCTATCGCAAAGAAATATATGAACCGAGGATTATCTTTCCAAGATTTAATACAAGAGGGAAGCTTGGGACTTATAAGAGCAGCTGAAAAATTTGATCATGAAAAAGGTTATAAATTCTCAACTTATGCAACCTGGTGGATTCGCCAAGCCATAACAAGAGCGATAGCAGACCAAAGTAGGACAATTCGATTGCCAGTTCATTTATATGAAACAATTTCAAGAATCAAAAAAACGACCAAGGTTCTTAGTCAAGAATTTGGAAGAAAACCTAGTGAAGAAGAAATAGCAGAGAGTATGGAGATGACTATCGAAAAATTAAGATTTATCGCCAAGAGCGCTCAGTTGCCAATCTCCTTAGAAACTCCTATAGGTAAAGAAGAAGATTCGAGACTTGGAGACTTCATAGAGGCTGATATAGAAAATCCTGAGCAAGATGTTTCTAAAACTTTACTTAGAGAAGATTTAGAAGGGGTTTTAGCTACTTTGAGCCCAAGAGAACGAGATGTTCTTAGGTTGAGATATGGAATTGATGACGGAAGAATGAAAACTCTTGAAGAAATCGGCCAAATCTTTGACGTAACAAGGGAACGAATAAGACAAATAGAAGCAAAAGCACTAAGGAAGCTAAGACATCCAAACCGAAATGGAGTTTTAAAAGAATATATAAAATAAAAAAAGTTAAATATAATTGTAAGCTTTGGAAAGTTGGAAAATAATATCTTAAAATTAATCCTGCTTATCTTTTCAAACAAAATAATATTTTAATGAATCACTTTAAATTAAAAATAGCTAGTAGAAGAAGCAAATTAGCAATGGTTCAGACTTTATGGGTTAAAGAACAATTAGAGAAAAATATTCCTAATTTAGAGGTCTCAATTGAAGCGATGGCAACTCAGGGAGATAAAATTCTTGATGTAGCCTTAGCCAAAATTGGAGATAAGGGTTTATTTACAAAAGAACTTGAAGCGCAAATGCTTGTGGGTAATGCAGATATCGCTGTACATTCTTTAAAAGATTTACCAACAAATTTGCCAGCAGGACTAATTCTTGGTTGCATTACAAAAAGAGAAGATCCTGCAGACGCTTTAGTCGTCAGTAAAAAAAATGACTGCTACAAACTAGAGAGTCTACCTTCAGGCTCAATAGTGGGAACTAGCTCACTTCGTAGACTCGCACAATTAAGAAATAAATTTCCCCATCTAAAATTTAAAGATATTAGAGGAAATGTAATTACAAGAATCCAAAAATTAGATGCCGGCGAATTTGATTGCATAATTCTGGCAGCGGCAGGTTTAAAAAGATTAGGATTTGAATCAAGAATCCATCAAATAATTCCTAATGAAATTTCTCTTCATGCAGTAGGTCAAGGAGCACTGGGAATAGAATGTAAATCTGACGATACAAAAGTTTTAGAAATCATAAATGTATTGGAAGATAAACCAACTAGTCAAAGATGTTTAGCAGAGCGGGCATTTTTAAAAGAACTTGAAGGTGGATGTCAAGTGCCTATTGGTGTAAATAGCTATATCAAAAATGAAATATTATATCTTACAGGAATGGTAGCTTCTGTTGATGGTGAAAAACTTATTAAAGATAACTCGTTTGGCAACATTAATAATCCTGAAAAAATAGGCAAAGACTTAGCTTTGAAGCTAAAACTTCAAGGAGCGGACAAAATATTAAGTGAAATATTTGAACAATTCAGAGAAAAATAAACTATTTAACCCACTAATTTAGGATCAATTTCTTTTTTGTATCTTTCTTCGCAATCTTGAATCACTTTGACTGCTTCATTAATTTCAAAAAAACCATTAACTGTGCAAGTTCCAGGTTTTTTTAAATCTTTGTAGTGTTCCCAATAATAAGTAGTTTCTTTGAGCCAATGTTCTCCTAAGTCCTTAAAAGAAATTATATGATTCATCCTCTTATCATCTGCCAAGACAGCTATTACCTTATCATCAACCTCTCCCCCATCATCAAATTTCATTACTCCAATAACTCTGGACTCTACAATTGAACCAGGTATCAATGGCTCAGTAACTCCAACTATCTCTATATCAAGTGGGTCTCCATCTTCATCCCATGTTCTTGGAATGCATCCATAGGCGAAGGGATATGCAAGTGAAGAATAACCTACCCTATCAAGTTTGAGATGACCAGTTTCAGTAATTAATTCATATTTATTTATAGTATTTGAATTTAACTCAACAATAGTATTAACTATAGATTTAGTATCGTCTGTAAAAGCATCAAGTATATGTAATAAGTTAGGTGTAACTCTGCTTGGAGATAGATTAAGATTTGCCATCAAAAAATAATTTTTAATTATCTTACATCCTCATACACATGAAAATTATTTAAAAGTAATGTTTTAGCAAAAATCATTAATCTTCGATCTTAAATGACTTATAAAATAATGAGATGTTAATTCTTCATTTGTGATATTTTTCACTAACTCCATAGAATTCACAGCTCTTCCATATTTATGAATATTGTCTTTCAGCCAAAAGATTATCTTTTCGTATTCACCATCCTCTATTAAATTATCAATCAAACCAATATCTCTCTCCAATTGACAGGAAATTTGGGCGCTTATAATATGTCCTAGCAAATATGATGGGAAATATCCAAATGCTCCTTCACTCCAATGAACATCTTGCAAACATCCTTCAGAATCATTAGATGGTTCTATTCCTAAAAGTTCTTTATATCTCTTATTCCATTCGTTTGGAATATCTTTAGGTGATAGATCTCCTTCAATTAAATCTATTTCAAGTTCAGTTCTAATTAATATGTGTAGACCATAAGTAACCTCATCTGCCTCAACTCTATTTAAACCTACTTTTAAGTGATTTATAGATTTCCAAAGATCAAAATGATTTTCAAAGGAACATCCTTCAGAAATAAATTCTTTAAAAAACCTTTTAGAGAATGACTTTGATTTAACTATTCTATTTTCCCAAAATAAAGATTGACTTTCATGAACGCCCATAGAAGTTGCTTGACCTAAAGGCCAAGCAAACCATTGATGACTTTGGGAAGGTAAACCTTGTTCATAAATAGAATGCCCCCATTCGTGAGCAGTCGCCAAAAAACTTGAAAATGGTTGGCCATCAACAATCCTTGTGGTAATCCGATAATCTTCAGGTCCCAATGTAATGGAAAAAGGATGAGGAGATTTGGCAATTACAACAAGATCTTTGTCTCTTCCAAATTCATCAAGTAATTTAGAGCATAGATTTTGTTGCGATTCTGGACTTAAATCCCATTCGTATTTTTTTGACTTTTTAATTTTTGGAATCAAAGATGGAATTATTTCTTTGATGGGTTTGAAAATTTTTTTGAGCCACTTTAAAGTCATATCAGGCTCATAAGGTTGAGCAAGAGTCTCCCAAGGAGAATATTTATCAGATATTTGTTTTGCCTCTTCTATACGCAACTTTATTAAGTCTTCAAAAAATGGGAGGAAAATATCAAAATTTGATTTTCTTTTTGCTTCTTGCCAACTTTCATAACCTTTTGACTTTGCTTTAGCTAATAACTCAACTAAAAGAGGGTCTAAATTTTTTTCTCTATTATATTCCTTAATCAATAATTCAATATTTCTCTTTTTCCCCTCAAGAATTTGTTTTTTATCTGAATTATTTTCGGAGTCTAGCAACTCTACTTCTGCAGATTTTATTAAATTAAAAAACTCTTCTGAAGAATTTCTTCTATGCAAATTTTTCGCAATATAAGTAAGTTGTTCAGATCTCCAAGAAGCACCCTTCCTAGGCATACCAGTATTTTGATCCCAGTAAAGGGTATTGTGGATTGAACCTAATATTTGCGTTTCTCTAAGGTAAACGCCAAGCTTATTCCATTCAGTTTCAGCCAAAACAAGATTATTAAATTGTCATTTATATTAAGATAAAAATCTTATTTCCTGCTAAAAATATTCAAACTATATGGATAATAGAATATTGATTATTAATTATCTAACTTTTAATGGAGCAAATTTTTTCAAAGTTAAAATTTATCACCAATGGAGAGGGATTTACTAATCTTACTAATGAACTGAATTTATTTATACAAAAGAATAATTTTCATTCAGGAATTATTAATTTAACTTCACTTCATACTAGTTGTAGTTTAACTATTAACGAGAATGCGGATCCAAATGTGCTGAATGATCTAAAAAAATATATGCAATCTGTCGTTCCATATGATTGTTATTCCTCTTTATCAAAAAGCAATGAAATAATCTTTTATAAACATTGCCAAGAAGGGTCAGATGATATGCCTGCACATATCAAAACTGCATTAACAAATACTGGATTATCGTTGAGTTTTCAAAAAGGCAAAATCATACTTGGAACATGGCAAGCAATTTATTTATGGGAACATAGATTTGATAAAAAAGAAAGAACTTTAAATGTTCATATAATTGGTGAAAAAACTCTCAACAATTATAATGAGATGTAAAGAAAGTAATTATTTAATGGAACCATACCTTTTACAAAATGGAGAATTAAAAGAATTGATTGCTAAAATACCTAGATGGGAGATTAAGTCTAAGCATATTGAGAGAGAGTTCAATTTCTCTAGTTTTATTGAAGCTTTCTCCTTTATGACTAAGGTTGCTTTGATTTGCGAAAAATATAACCATCACCCAAATTGGGAGAATTCTTATTCCAAAATAATAATTAAGTTCAGTACTCATGATCTTGGAGGTATTACAAATCTAGATCAAACCTTGGCTTCAGAAATTAATAATATTTTTGACAAATAATTCCGAAAACATAGTTCTTAAAAAATTTATCATGACTAGAAAATTATTACCTGTCACTATTATTAGCGGTTTCCTAGGTTCTGGTAAAACGACGCTATTGAACCATATCTTAAGTAATCAAGTTGGCATCAAAACAGCTGTATTAGTTAATGAATTTGGAGAGATAGGAATTGACAATGAACTTGTAATTGAGGGTTCAGAGGATATGATTGAATTAAATAATGGCTGCATTTGTTGTACGATTAATGGGGAGTTATTAAACACCGTTTCAAAAGTTTTAGAAAGAAGTGAAAAATTAGACTATTTAATTGTTGAAACAACTGGGCTAGCAGATCCTCTACCAGTAGCCATGACATTTGCAGCTGGAGATTTGAGAGAAAGAGTAAGATTAGATTCAATTATTACTGTCGTTGATGGAGAGAATTTTGACTTTGATCTAAAAAGCTCAAGTGTTGCATATTCCCAAATCTTATATGGGGATATTTTATTGTTAAATAAATGTGATTTGGTTAGTGAAGAAAAATTAGATAAAATAGAAAGTCGAATTAATGAGATAAAAAAAGAACCTAGGATTTTGAGATCAACAAATAGTAAGGTTGGATTACAAGCAATATTGAGCGTAGGTCTATTTGAGACAGATAAATTTAAATCTGAAGAAAATAAAAAAAATTTGAATAAG
>QCQN01000008.1 GCA_003212175.1 Prochlorococcus sp. AG-449-P16 | reverse complement strand
ATAGAAAAAGGGGGCGGAGGTCTTGGATTTGAATTTTCTGGAGATTCAGTAGAGGATAGTCAATATAATAGAATCAAATCTTTAGTAAATGAAGAACTAAAACAATATTTTAGACCGGAATTCCTCAACAGACTTGATGAAATAATTGTATTCAGACAATTAACCAAAAATGAAGTTAAAGAAATAGCAGAAATAATGTTGAAAGAAGTTTTCGCTAGATTAAATGATAAAGGAATTAAACTAAGTGTTACAGATGCTTTCAGAGAAAGACTAGTTGAAGAGGGTTATAATCCTTCTTATGGAGCTAGACCCTTAAGAAGAGCAGTAATGAGACTATTGGAAGATAGTTTGGCAGAAGAAGTTTTATCTGGAAGAATCAAAGATGGCGATAAAGCTATAGTTGATATCGATGAAAATAAAAAAGTTAAAGTTAATATTTCAACGGAAGAATCTCCACAGGAACTAGCCGGTGCCAATTTCTAATAATCGAAATTAGATGCAATCAATATCACCAGAAAAGGTTTTTAGGGGAAATGGTGCTTGGTTAAGAGCGATACCTGAGATAAAGAAATTTTCTAAACGACCTTTTATTCTTGGAAGAAGTTCATCAACAAGTAAATATAGGAATCAGATATTTAAAGATTTGGAGGATAATAATCTTTTGGTATTCAAGTCCAACCTTAAATTTGACTGTTGTTATGAGGATATTACAAGAATTAAAAATATTATTCTTAAAGAAAACTGTGACTCTGTGATAGCCATAGGTGGAGGTAAAGTCTTAGATGCAGGCAAACTTTTAGCAGATTCTCTATCAATTCCAGTAGTTACTTTGCCTCTCAGCGCTTCTACATGTGCAGGATGGACTGCATTGTCAAATATTTACTCAAACGAAGGTCAATTTATAAAAGATATTGATTTAAAAACTTGTCCTAAAATACTAGTATTTGATCATTCATTTATTAAGACGGCACCTAAAAGAACACTCGCCAGTGGAATTGCTGATGCTTTAGCAAAATGGTATGAATCCTCGTTGACAAGTTCTAATGTGAATGATGGAATTGTTCAACAAGCAATTCAAATTTCAAGAGTATTAAGAGATCAATTACTTATTGATGGGGAAAGTGCATATAAAAGTCAAGCTGAATATAATTTGTCATGGTCTAATGTAATAGAAGGATGTGCCCTTACAGCTGGCTTAATTGGTGGATTAGGGGGAGAAAAGTGTAGAACAGCTGCGGCTCATGCTTTACACAACGCTATTACCCAGATAGTCCCAACTAATAATCCTTTACATGGTGAAGTCGTCGGAGTTGGTATTCTTTTGCAATTGAAACTTGAAGAAAAGAAGAACAATAACAAATTAGCAAGCCAATCTATAAAACAGCTTTTAACATTTATGAAAAAGTTAGATTTGCCAACTTCAATTGCAGATTTAGGAATTAATGTTTTTGAGAATAATAATTTGGAAAAAATAGCTGAATTCACATTTAAAGAAGATTCAGGAATTCATTCTTTACCTTTCGAAATTACTCAAAAAGATGTTATTGAGATTATTGCAAATTTTGAGAAGCAAGAAATTAAAATTTAGAAAGATTTTTGACTTTAATTAAATACGATAAATACAATGAGCTTAATATTAGTTATTTTGAGGAGGCAAAGCTTTCTATTAAAGATCCCTTAGGTGCTAACATTTCTAATGATGTTCGATGGATAAAGCTTAATAAAAATTGGAATTATTCTATGTTTCCAGTAGTAGTTAGCGGAGTGGGTGAACCCATTCTTTTCTTACATGGATTCGATAGTAGTTTCTTAGAGTTTAGAAGGGTATATCCAAATTTGAAAAAGAATTATCAAATGATAATTCCTGATTTGCTTGGCTTTGGATTTGCCCCTAGATTTGCGACAAACCAATATTCTCCCTCTAAATTAATATCAAATCTAAAAGATATTATTAATACATTAAAAATAACTAAAAAAATAAAAATTGTAGGAGCTTCTATGGGTGCATCAGTTGCAATTAGACTTTCTAAAGAAATACCTGAACTCATCGATAAAATTATACTTTTATCACCTGCGGGATTATTTGGAGAATCTAAAAATATTCCTTTTCCATTTAATCAAATAGGAGCGGCATTTTTGGGTTTGCCTAAAGTTAGGAAGATTCTTTGTAGACAAGCATTTGCTAATCCTGATAAAAGCGTGGGTCTAATGGAAGAGCAAATTGCTTCAATTCATTTAGGTTGTTCTGGTTGGAGAAATTCACTTGCTTCCTTCGCCAAAAGCGGGGGATTCTCAGGTACATATAAATATATTCAAAGTATCCCAATTAAAACTGTTTGTGGAGAGAATGATCGCATACTTGGTAGAAAAGAAATTAATAAAATAAAAAGTCTAGAGAAATTAAACTGTATAGGTTTACAAAATTGTGGTCATCTTCCCCATGTGGATTTGCCATCATTATCAAGTAAAATTATTAGTGATTATTTTGAATCTAATTCAAAATAAAAAAAGATTGATACAAATCATGCTTTGTAATTAATTCAAAAAATTTAGAATAATAATCATGTAATAGATTACTGAAGGAGTAAATATATAACTATCAATCCTATCAAGAATTCCTCCATGACCAGGTAAAAAGGTCCCTGAATCTTTTATTTTGGCATCTCTTTTCATCATCGATTCAATTAAATCTCCTACTAATGCCATAAGTGAAACTACTATTCCATATGAAAATCCAATTAAAATAGGATGCCTACAATTAAAGAAATATGCAAACATTGTTGCTAGCGTGATAGAGCTTAAAATTCCTCCAAGAAGACCCTCAATAGTTTTACTGGGAGAAATAGGAGACAGAGATCTCTTCCCAATAGATTTACCTATAAAATAAGAACCTATATCACTTGCAACAATTAACAAACAAGAAGTTAATGTTAGGTAAAGTCCTGCGGAATCCGAAAAAGTTTGATTTCTTGTCAATAAATCTAATGAGGGATTAAAAGCCGATTCTAGGGCTCTTAATTTAATCCAATAACTAGGTAAAAAACCTAAATAAAATAATCCGAATATAGATGCTGCAATATCAGAAATCGAACCAGTTTTTGGCTGCAATAACAACCACGTACAGATACCTACTGAACAAATTGGTAATATCGAACTAGAAATCTCACTATCAACTACGCCTATAACCTCCAGATAAGAAAAAATTATGATTATAAATGATGAAAATAAGGTGGTTTTAGTAGCTGGCTTTATTCCTGTGAATTCCGCCATCCTAAAAAATTCAAGTAATGCTAGGTAAGTAAGTAATGCAATTGCAATAGTGAAATACCATCCTCCCAATAAAACGACAATTAAACCAAAGACTCCTATAAGTAATCCACTTCTCAATCTCATATTTTTTTAGTTATGTAATACTTTTATATAAGAATTTAACAGACTCTTGTTGTAAAGACTTAGATTTTCTATCCATTTAATCCTATCTTTATCTATTCTTTCACCAGGAATAATTAATGGTATACCGGGTGGATATGGACAAATAATATCTCCTGAAATTTTACCTAATGATTCACATAACGGAATACTAATAGTTTTACTTCTCCATGCAATTCCAATTGGAATTTCTGGAGAGTCAATTAATTTACATGGCGGTTTCATGACGATCAAATTATTTGATTGCTTAGACTTTAAAAGTAATTTATCCCACAATTTTTGAAATATAAAAATAAAGTCATTTTGACTTGCAAAACCCAAGCTAAAGGTCAGTGTCATTATTTCGGGTAATTCAGCAATAAGTCCATTTTTATAGAAAAATTGATCTGCTGAGAAACCATCAATACCAACTGCTGATGTATTAATTACTAACTTTAAAGGATCTTGTGTTTCAATAAGAGGTATTTTCTTTTGAATTAATTTTTGGAAGATTGTTTTTGCTTCAAAAATTCTCATTTGAAATCTTGATAAACTATCATCATTTAACCAGTCTTTTAAAGATTCCTCACAAGATGAAAGCAGTAGGGAATTTGGACTAGTAGTTTGCAGTAGATCTATGCTTTTGATTAATTTGTCTTCCTCAATTAAATCTCCGTTGTACCAAATAATAGCTGTTTGAGTAAGTCCATTTAGTGACTTGTGCAATGAGTGCACAACTAAATCAGCTTTAGATTTTAATGCAGATTTAGGTAAATTAATATTTTCACAAAAAAGAAAGTAGGAACCGTGTGCTTCATCAACCAGGACAGGAAGATTATGATCATGACAGATTTCAATTAAAGGTTCTAGGTCTGATGCATATCCTTGGTAGTATGGATTAACAAGAATAACCCCTGAGATTTTATTTTTTCGTGGATCTACTGTATTTATGATATTTTCGAACCATTTTTTAGTTATTGGTTTATAGTGACCAGTATCTTTGGAAAACTCTATATCAAAGAATATCGGTTTAATATTTTGAAGAGCGCAGGCTTTAATAACACAAATGTGCACGTTTCTTGGCATAAGAATACTTTCGCCAGGATTTGCCATTGCAAGTATTCCTGATTGAATTAATCCTGATGCCCCATTAACCCCAAAGTAACACTTCCTGGTATCAAATTTACTGCAAAGGGATCTTTGTGCATCAGCTATTAAACCATCCTTAGAGAGTGGCGAACCAATTTCTGGAAGTTCAGGGATGTCCCATATCCCTGGTCGCATATTTAATATTTTAATTATTTCTTCTGGAAGAGCTTGCCCTCTGTTATGGGCTGGAAAAAAAAGTGACTTTAAGAACTTTTTAGTTAGAAAAGATGAAATACTCATAAAGTATTATTGACATAGATAGAATAAAACAAAGGTAATCTTCTTACATATTTTTAATTATAATGGCTAATTCTGATTCAAATTATTCGGCTCGAGAAGATTTGATTTGGTTAATCTTAAGACCATGGATATTTATACCAAGAGTTTTATACATTCTTTTAACTTTAATTTTTCTTGCTATAAGAATACTTTTTCAAGGTAACAGTAAAAGTAAAGCTGCACAAAAAAATCTTTCAAAATATCTTTTTGACGTTATCACAGAATTAGGTCCTTGTTTTATTAAATTGGGGCAAGCATTATCAACAAGACCAGATCTAGTTAGGCAAGATTGGTTAACAGAGTTGACGAATTTGCAAGATAATTTGCCTCCTTTTAAGCACAAAATTGCTTTGCAAATAATTGAAGAAGAACTTGGATCTCCTGCTAATGAATTATTTGAGGAATTTCCAGAAAAACCTATCGCCTCTGCTAGCTTAGGACAAGTTTATAAAGCAAAAACAAAAAATAATTCCTATTGTGCAGTGAAAGTACAGAGGCCAAATTTATATTTTCTTATAAGAAGGGATGTTGTAATACTCAGAATGCTCGCAACTACTTTCTCACCTTTTTTACCCCTCAATATAGGTGTTGGTATTGGTGAAATAATAGACGAATTTGGCAAATCCCTTTTTGAAGAAATTGATTATGAAAAAGAAGGCAAAAATGCTGTAAGATTCGCTAATTTGTTTAAAGCTAATCCTAATGTATTTATACCTAAGTTGGAAAAAGATTTCTCTTCAAAAAGGGTTATTACAACATCCTGGATTGATGGAGTAAAGTTAAAAGATAGAGAAATACTTGAGCGAAATAATTTAGTGCCATCATCATTTATAAAAACTTGTGTAATAAGTGGTTTACAACAATTATTTGAACATGGTTATTTTCATGCTGATCCCCATCCTGGAAATATGTTTGCTCTCAAAAGTGGGAGTGCTGATTTAGGTCACCTTGCCTATGTAGATTTCGGAATGATGGATACCATTACAAACTCAGATAGGATTACGCTAATTAAAGCTATAGTACACATTATAAATGATGAATATTTGCTTCTTGCTAAAGATTTTCAGAAATTAGGATTTTTAACCAAAGATCAAGATCTTGAAAAGCTTGTAGAACCTCTTAAGGAGGTTCTCGGAGGCTCTTTTGGCGCAGAGGTTGGTAATTTTAATCTCAAAAACGTTACTGATAAATTTTCAAAACTCATGTATTCTTATCCATTTCGAGTTCCAAGTAGGTTTGCATTAATAATTAGAGCAGTTGTTAGTCAAGAAGGCTTGGCCTTAAGACTTGATCCTGAATTTAAAATTTTAAATATTGCATATCCATATATTGCAAAGAAACTTCTAACAGATAATTCTGATGAAATATTAGAAATACTTTTAGAAGTTTTATTTGATAGTGAAGGTAGAATTCAAATTGAGAAAGTTCAAAGTTTACTTGATATATTATTTAAAGAAAGCGAGAGTTTTAATTCAGATCTTATACCTGTTGCGAATGCCGGCTTGAAACTAGTTGTTGGTGAAAAGGGATCTGAAGTAAGGAAAAGTTTTCTTTTAAGTCTCATAAGAGATGATAAATTGGAACTTAAAGATGCTGAAAAACTTTTAAGTTTAATTAGAAAAACTTTTAGCCCTTTAAAATTGGCCAGAAGTGCTGTTCAAAATATTATTTCACCTGCTTAATCCTGTATAAATTTAATAAAGCATTTTATTAGAAACTACAATTTAGTAAAAATAAACTATTTGATTTATGATTTGATTATTACAGGATAAAAAAGTTCTTTCAAAATATGCGCTTTTTTAAAGGAAGGTAGATATTTTTTCAACTATTGAAAGGTTTTAATCAATGATTAGCCTTAGAAATTGGAATAAAAGTTATACAAGAATTTAAAATTTTTTTAAATTATTAAAAACTCAGAAGTATGGATGAACTTTCCCAATTCATCCTCCCAAATTAGCATAAAACTTTTTCAAAAATTGATTTCATAAGTATATTTGAATCACCATAACTCATTTGTTAGCTTGAAAATATAAAAAGGGTTTCCCTTTTTGGAGATTAGACTTATCTAGGAAGGAGGTTCATTAATTACCAATTGTGATTCAATCTATAAGGAATTATTTAATTAATATTTAATTATAAAAGAAATACATTTTGTTAAATTAAATAAAATTTTCAGTAGTGATTTTCGGATATTAGGAAATCATAAAAACTAAAATATCAAAGATAAATACCCTTTGAGAATTCACATCATTAAAAATAATTCAAAATTTACTCATATCAAAATAACTGTTAGAGAGGTGCGTATTAGACGAATAAGGTGGAATGAATGATTATTAGGTTTTAATGTAATTGATCTACAAAGAATTAATTTTGCTAGGATTGAATAAAGTACTCTAAAAGAGGGTGGTTGGCAATTATTTAAAAATTAATGAATTGTACAATAAGATAATGAAGATGTTTAAATTATTTTTAGAAAAAAAAAATGATAATAAAATAGAAAATAATGAGAATTTAAATCTTGAATTTGATCAATATTGCGAAATAGGAAAATTAGTTAGAGATGCAAGAATAAAAAGTAATCTTTCAATTGAAGAATTATCAAATTTATCTAAAATTCAAGAATCAACAATAAATGCAATTGAACAAAATATTAAAGAAAATCGACCTGAATATCCTTTTATAAGATCAATATTATTGAAGCTTGAGGAATGCCTTTATTTACAAAAATATTGCTTGTTGGATTTAATCTCAAGAGAATCTAAGACTTTAAAAAAAACAAATAAAAATTTTATTATAAGAAAATTTGATTTTATAAATTCTTGGCAAGGCAGTGTTATGTATTTCCTTTTACTAATATTTACCCTATTTCTTATTAATAGATACTTTACTGCTAATACAAAAATTATCGAAATTCAAATTATTGAAAATAGTTTAAATAATAAATAGCTTTAAGTATTTAATCAAACATCCTTCCGTAATTATTGCCAAGCCTACTGTATCTTTCCAAATATGAATCTATTTCACTTAGAGGTTTGTTTAATTTCCATTTCCAATTATTGGAAGTTGTGCCTGGTGTATTTAACCTACAAGAGTCATCCAAAGATAATATATCTTGAATTGGAGAGATAAATAGACTCGCACTAGTATTCATGCCGAGTTCTATCAAATTCCATGAAGGTTTATCAGAAAAATTGTAGTTTTGTTTAAGGTTTTCTTTGATACTTTCATCTAAATAATGCCACCATGATGTAGATGTCATATTATCGTGAGTTCCGGTGTAGACAACCCAATTATTACCTATGATATTTTTAGGCAGATAAGGATTATTATTATTACCATCAAAGGCAAATTGTAATATTTTCATACCAGGTAATTTATATTGTTTTCGCAATAATTCCACATCTTTGGTTATGACCCCCAAATCCTCGGCAATTATGGGTAAGTAATTTGATCCCAAATCTTTTTTTAAACTATTCAATAAATATTTTCCAGGTGAGTTAATCCATTTGCCATTAATAGCCGTTTTTGACTTTCCATTAACTCTCCAGTATCCGGCTAATGCCCTGAAATGATCCAACCTTAATATATCTACTAATTCAAATTGTCTTTTAAATCTTTTTCTCCACCAATTAAATTTTGTTCTTTTGTGTTTTGACCAATAATAAGTTGGAGTCCCCCAAAGTTGTCCGGTATTTGAGAAATAATCTGGAGGTACCCCACTTTGAAAAATTAAATCCCCCTCTTGAGATATTGAAAAAAGTGATTTATTGCTCCAAACGTCAGCACTATCCCTTGATACATAAAAAGGTAGGTCACCTATAAGTAATATCCCATTAGATTTAGCATATTCTTTAATCTCACTCCATTGTTGATCAAGGTGCCACTGTATTAATTTTATTTTGAGTATCTCTCTATTCTTATTTTCTATCCAAGGCTTTATTAACTCAATTTTTTTTTGTTTAAATTCTGATGGCCATTCCCACCAAGGTAACATATTGAATTCTTCCCTAATTACCATGAATATTGAATAATCATCTACCCATTTATTTTTTTTAACCCATCGATTAAAATTATTTTTTCTTTCTTTTGATTGAGATTCCCAAGCTTCCACAAGATGTTCTCCCAAGAATTTGGATAAATTATTCGCAGTATCAAAATCAAAATAATCTTTATTCGTTTTAATTGATTTAAATTCTTCCTTGTTTGATATGAAAATAAAATTTCTTTTGCATAAAATATCTTTGTCAAGAAACCAGGGATTTAATGCAAAGCTTGAAGGTGAACTATAAGGAGATCCAGTTGAATCAGTTGGCGTGAGAGGTAAGAATTGCCAGTATTTAATTTTATACTTTGAAAGTCTTTGAATCCAATCTTTTGCCGCTTCTCCAAAAGTCCCACAATAACTTCCTCCAGAAAGACTTGAAGGATGTATTAGTATCCCTAAAGACTTATTTTTAAAGACTTGGTTCGAATTCATACGAAATTTTATAGCTAAAATTTTTTAATTTTCAAATTATTAATTAGTTTAAGAATATATAAAAATGCAAAACAAAACAAATTACTTTATCTACCTTATAACTAAGACTTGTGAATTTTCACGTAGATAATTAAATTAATTTTGCTAAATCTACATAACCGACTACGATATTAATATAGTTTTACTAATGCTAATTTCGTGACTAGTTTTATCACGGCAGTGCAGAATGATGAGCCGAAATTTAATTTAACCAATAGTAGACTGAGGTTAGTTAGTGGAACTTCTAATCCTCAATTAGCTAAGGAAATAGGATCATATTTAGGAATAGAAACCGTACCTTTGATATCAAAAAGATTTGCTGATGGTGAGCTTTATGTGCAGATTCAGCAATCTATAAGAGGCTGTGATGTATTTCTCATCCAGCCTACTTGTGCTCCTGTTAACGACAGCTTAATGGAGTTGATGATTATGGTTGATGCTTGCAAAAGAGCTTCAGCAAGGCAAATTACAGCGGTTATACCTTACTTTGGATATGCAAGGGCAGATAGGAAGACTTCAGGAAGAGAGTCAATTACTGCAAAGCTAACTGCAAATTTGCTTGAAAAATCAGGTGTTGATAGGGTTCTTGCAATGGATTTACATTCAGCTCAGATTCAAGGATATTTTGATATACCATGTGATCACATTTATGGTTCTCCAGTACTAATTGATTATCTAGAGACCTTAAATCTAGAGGAGGTTGTTGTTGTGTCTCCAGACGTGGGTGGAGTGGCTAGAGCAAGAGCATTCGCTAAATTAATGAGTGATGCTCCATTAGCAATTATTGATAAGCGAAGATCTGCGCATAACATTTCGGAAAGCTTAACAGTTATTGGAGAAGTTAAAGGTAAAACAGCCATCCTTATAGATGACATGATTGATACTGGTGGAACTATTTGTTCTGGTGCCCATCTTTTAAAGAAAGAGGGTGCTAAGAAAATTTTTGCTTGCGCTTCTCATGCTGTTTTTTCTCCTCCTTCATACGAGAGACTAAGCGCAAAAGGTTTGTTTGAACAAGTCATAGTAACAAACAGCATTCCGGTATTTGAAAAAGATAATTTTCCTCAACTTAAAGTTCTTTCTGTTGCCAATATGTTGGGAGAGGCAATTTGGAGAATACATGAAGAAAGTTCCGTTAGCTCGATGTTTAGATGATCAATGAAATTATTTTTTATTATCTTTTAAAATCTTTTTAACTTTTTTTGTGACATCTTTTGGGACACTGTCAGGACAATATTGCATGGCTGTAGTAACGATTTGAAATTCGGCCCCCGCAAATAGTTTCTCTCTCTCTAATTTTTTATCACCTAGTTCTTTAATCACTCCTCCATGCTTGCCTTCAATTACCTGAACATACGTAGCTGTTGCGACACCTACAGCTTTGGGAAATTCAATACCAGCTTTAGATGCTATACAAAGGTATGATGCCCCCATTCCTTTGTATAAATATAAATCTTTTTCTGTTGCTCCCTGTAAATTTTTTTCTGCTTTAATCTCTTTATTTAGTATTATTGTGTCAAAAAAAACAAAAAATAAAAGCAAAGGTAAAGTTAAAATTCTACTGAATTTTTTTGAATATGAATTAATCATCATTATTTGAAATTTTATGTGTATTTAACATAACATTTTTTATTTTAAACTAAATTCGGTTTTAAATGTTTATGTAATAATTTTCGTTTCATGATGATTTTCTACTATTTGAAGTTTGTCTCCGTTCCATGAATAAATAACTCTAAATCTATAGTTATCATCATAGACAAGTCGCGTATGCTCAAGAATATACCAATCCTCATATGAGGATTCGAAAATCATCTCATGCTCATCTACTTGTCTTATATTTGATATCCCATCAATATCACTTAAATAGAATTTCTCTCGAATAAGTTGATGTCCCTTTATGAAAGCTCTCATTTCCCCTCTTTCTTGATATTTAGGATTTTCTTCAAAAAAACTATATTTTTTTTTCAGGGTACCAAGAAAATTTATAGTGTGATTCCCATTCTTTTTTATTCTCTTGACTTTCTATTTTTATGAACATGCATAAATTATAAGTTTTCATTTTTTCATCAAGAAAATATGTCCTATTGGATTTCCATAGACCAATATTTCTTGAAAACCATCTTTTTAAATTACTGTTTAAACTAATTTCTGGGGAATTAGAGTCACCGTAAATAGATTTGCTTTTTTGATTAATATCAACCATTTATAAATATCACCTACTTATTTCATAGCTTATCTGTAGAATAAGTATAAATATCTTAATGTGTTCATAAGCAATAACAGCTTTTCAACACTTCAGAGGTAAAAATTTGGATGAAAAAAAAGAACTAAAACTAATACTTGTAGCTGCCAGAAATCATCTTTCTAGAGTTGATTTAAAATCGTTATTGGCTTATTTAGAGTCTGATGAATGTGAATTTGATATTTCTCTTCAGATTTCCGAGCCTACTCAACAACCCGAACTTCTTGAATTACACAGATTAGTTGCAGTCCCTGCTCTAATTAAAGTTTCCCCAGCTCCAAAGCAAATATTTGCAGGTAGTAATATTTTCGATCAGTTACAAACTTGGTTACCAAGATGGAAACAAGAAGGGTTGGTAAAGAATCTGGGCATAAAACTTCAACCCTCCAAAATAGATTCAATAAGAACTCAAAAAGAATTCCTTCTAGAGGATGAACTGCTTGTCCTTAGACAAGAAAATGAAACTCTCACAAAAAGAATTGAATCACAAGAAAGGCTTTTAAGGATGGTTGCGCATGAATTAAGAACTCCCTTAACTGCAGCAACTCTTGCAATTCAAAGTCAAAAACTTGGCCAGATTAATATCAAAAAATTGCAGGAGGTCATAAAGCGCCGTTTAGAAGAAATTGAGCTTTTATCTCAAGATCTTCTTGAGGTTGGAACAACAAAGTGGGAAGCACTTTTTAATCCTCAAAAAATTGATTTAGGTAATATTAGCGCCGAAGCAATATTGGAGTTAGAAAAATTCTGGAGGTTGAGAAACATAGAAATTGATACAGATATCCCATCAGATCTCCCAAGTGTTTTCGCAGATCAAAGAAGAATGAGACAAGTCTTTTTAAATTTAATTGAAAATGCTCTAAAGTTTTCGGAAAACTCTGGCTTAATAAAAATTACTATGATCCATAAAACAAATCAATGGGTGGAAATAACAATATGTGACAAAGGTGCAGGAATTCCCTTAAGTGAACAAAAAAGAATTTTTCTTGATAGAGTCAGACTACCACAGACATCTGAAGGCACCTCTGGTTTCGGAATTGGATTATCTGTTTGCAGAAGAATCGTTGAAGTTCATGGTGGGAGAATATGGGTTGTATCAGAGGTTGGTGAAGGTTCATGCTTCCATTTTACTGTTCCAGTGTGGCAAGGCCAAAACAAAGATCAACAAAACTTGACGAAAGGATAGTTTTACTCCTAATTTTTTATAAGCTTAATGCTATATTCCTTGGCCCCATCGTCTAGAGGCCTAGGACACCTCCCTTTCACGGAGGCGACAGGGGTTCGAATCCCCTTGGGGCTATTAAAAACATTTATTTGCTAATTATTTAATTAGTTATTGATTTTGCTTGTTTATCAACAGCGATTAAATTTTCAGATAAATCATTTTTTAACCTTCTTTCTATCATGGCTATGGGCATCCACTGGCAACCCTGCACTGTTAAATCGTAAATTAAAGAATTTTTTGAGGTTCCTTTTATTTGTTCTATTTTCCAACTACCTTCAAATTTTCTGAAATCACCTTTTATCAGACTAAATCTTAATAACCCTTTATCTTTCTCTTCAAATAAATTAATGGTTACTTCCGCTGAAAATTTCATTCCTAAGAAATCTTGAGCACCAACTTGCCTAAGTCGGACATTATTGCCCGTTTGCGATATTTTTTTACTTGATAATAAATTTGGAATAAAGAGATTTAATCGATCATAATCAGTTAAAACACTCCATAAAGAATCTAAAGAAGCTGAAGTTGTTAATTGCGCGGCAAGTCTTCTAACACCTCCAGAGAGCTTTTCCATAGTCTGCTCAATTGTCCGGTAATCATTATTTTGTAAATAATTTATTGATTCTTGAGAGTTGTTCATAAATGAATTTTTTAATTTAGATAAAAAATTTATTTCTGTGTAACTATACAGATAAAAACAACAAATGTAGAAAAATAAAAATATTTTATTTGATTTATTCCGATCTCAAAACGTAACCATTTTTGTGAAATCTCTACAAATTAAACTACAAATTGATAATCTCATATATAAATAAGTTTACAAAATGGTTTACTCTCAAGCAAAAGTTATCGTTGGTGGATTGGCTCATATCCCTATTGTGATCGGTATTTTTTACTTCATCATGACTTTCTTTAATAAAAGAGCTATAGAATATGCTGAGGCAAATAAGCCAAAGAAGGTTGAAAAGAAAGTCGAAAAACCTGAAATAAAAGCTAAAACCGCAGCTCCGACAAAAGTTGAAGCAAAAGCAGATACTCAAAAAACTACGTTAGATAGTTCCCAAATAAAAACAGAATCCCCAGAAAATAATGAAATTACTAATATTGAGAAAAAACCTATGAAGAAAAAGCATGCCGATGTTCCAGTTAATATCTATAGACCAAAGACACCTTATGAAGGAACAGTAATAGAAAATTATAGTCTTCTTAAAGATGGGGCTATTGGTAGGGTAAATCATATTACTTTTGACCTTAAAGATAGTGATCCCTTCTTAAATTATGTTGAGGGTCAAAGTATAGGTATTATGCCTGCTGGTGAAGATGCTAATGGTAAGCCGCATAAATTAAGACTATATTCAATAGCAAGCACAAGGCATGGAGATGATTTTAATGGAAACACAGTTTCTCTCTGTGTTAGACAACTACAATATGAAAAAGATGGTGAAACTATTAATGGCGTCTGCTCTACTTACTTATGCGACATTAAACCTGGAGATAAAGTCAAAATAACCGGCCCTGTAGGAAAAGAGATGCTTCTTCCAGAAGAGGAAGATTCAAATATAGTTATGTTGGCTACAGGTACTGGAATAGCTCCTATGAGAGCTTATTTAAGAAGAATGTTTGAAGCAACTGAAAAAGAAAAAAATAATTGGAACTTTAAGGGAAAAGCTTGGTTATTCATGGGAGCTCCAAAATCAGCCAATTTACTATATGAAGAAGACTTACAGAGATATTTAACAGATTACCCCGATAATTTTAAATATACAAAAGCTATTAGCCGGGAGCAACAAAATTCAAAGGGAGGAAGAATGTATATTCAAGACAGAGTTTTGGAATCTGCAAATGAGCTTTTCAATATGATTGAAGATGAGAAGACTCACATATATCTTTGTGGTCTAAAAGGTATGGAGCCTGGAATTGATGAAGCAATGTCTAAGGCTGCTGAAGAAAAAGGCTTAAATTGGTCTGAACTAAGACCACAACTAAAAAAAGCAGGGAGATGGCATGTAGAGACTTACTAAATAGTTCAGATGTAAATTCAACCTAATTCCTGATACTTTTTGGTTTAGACACAATATGTAGCTAATTTCCTAAAAAAAGAGGATTTTAAAAATAAGATAATTATAAATATGTCTTCAGTTTTAAGTAATCCTCTTAGATTAGGTTTACGTCAAGAAAGAGTCATACCTCCACAATCCTTGGTTATTTTTGGAGCTAGTGGAGATCTTACTCATAGAAAACTTATCCCGGCTTTATTTGAACTTTACTTACAAAGAAGAATTCCAAGTGAATTCGGTATAGTGGGTTGTGCAAGGAGACCTTGGACAGATAATGAGTTCAGGGCAAAGATGAAAATTAAGTTATCAAAACAGATATCAGGGAATGAAAAGGAATGGGATACTTTCTCTAATTATCTCTTTTATGAATCAGTAGATTTACAACAAAGTGATCATGTTGTGAGGCTTTCAAAAAGGTTAAATGAGATTGATAAAATACAAGCTACGCATGGAAATAGAACATTTTATTTATCAGTTTCACCAAATTTCTATGCTAGTGGATGTAAAGCTCTTAAAGATGCAGGTCTATTGGATGATCCTAAGAAAAGTCGTGTTGTAATTGAAAAACCTTTTGGAAGAGATTACTCAACCGCAAAAAAATTGAACAAGATAGTTCAAAGTTGTGCTGATGAAAGTCAGATTTATAGAATTGATCATTATTTAGGTAAAGAGACAGTTCAAAACATACTTGTTTTGAGATTTGCTAACACTATTTTTGAGCCAATATGGAATAGAAATTATATTTCAAGTGTGCAAATTACTTCATCTGAAACAGTAGGTGTTGAGGATAGGGCCGGGTACTACGAGAGCTCTGGTGCCTTAAGAGATATGCTTCAAAATCATCTAACACAAATGCTTGCAGTTACTGCAATGGAACCTCCAGGTAAATTTGAGCCAGAGGCTATAAGAAATGAAAAAGCCAAAGTTCTTCAGGCTTCAAAGCTTGCTGATGAGAACGAACCATGGAATTGTTGTATAAGGGGTCAATACGGAGATGGAGGTAATAGTTCTAATCGGCTTAAAGGATATAGAAAGGAAGATGGTGTACATTCCAATAGCACCACAGAAACTTATGTTGCAACTAAAGTTTTTGTGGATAACTGGCGTTGGCAAGGAGTCCCTTTCTATTTAAGAACTGGGAAAAGATTACCTAAAAGGCTTGGAGAAATAGTCTTAACATTCAAGGACGTACCGGTCCATTTATTTGAATCAACTATAATTAATCCTGCACCAAATCAACTTATACTTAGAATTCAGCCTAACGAAGGAGCAACTTTCAAGTTTGAGGTAAAATCTCCTGGTTCTGGAATGAAATCAAGACCTGTTGAAATGGAATTTTCTTATGATGAATCATTTGGAGAACCATCAGATGAAGGTTATGTAAGATTACTAGCTGATGCGATGCTTTCAGATCCCACTTTATTTACAAGAAGTGATGAAGTTGAGGCGGCTTGGAAACTTTATACACCGTTAATTGAATTGATGGATAATTCCCCATGGAAGTTACCTATACATAATTATGAATCTATGACTTGGGGCCCACCTGAATCTGACCAATTACTCTCAAAAGATAATATTTTCTGGCGCAGACCTTAGAATTAATGAAACCTCAATTAACACTTCAAACTCCATTAGAGCTTCCAAATGATGAAATTTCTAATTATCTCAATCAATTATGGATATCGGAAGATTCATATAATTCTGGAGCAAATACGTTCTCTTTGATAATTTGGCAGCCCGCTTGGCTTGAACAACATTTAGTTCGAGCGGGATTAATAAATGGTCCAATTACAGGATATTTGAGTACAGAAATTGTAGAGGTAGCTAAACAATTTATATTAGACAAAGGTCTTCCTCTTACAACTTCTCTAAGTAGTAATGAGTTATTCAAATTATTAGAGGTAAATTCAGCCGATAGAGATGCTGAAGACTTTAGAGGACAATTCTTTGAATCCTCAATTAGTACACTAAATCCGAGAAGATTAATAACACTAGCACCAACTTTAAATAATAATTCGGGCATGAAAACCTTCGTATCGGCTTATTGTCCATTAAGTGATAGTTCTGCCATGCAACCTATTTGTGGAGATTTAGTGGTTTTTAGGGGAGATTCAAATTCCATTGTTAATCAAGGTTTAAAAATAATTGATGAATTATCTATTGATGAATTACCCTCTTGGTTATGGTGGAATGGGAATTTGGATGAATCATCTGAAATTTTTGAATACTTTTCTAATAATGGTCTGAGGTTAATTATTGATACAGCCTTAGGGTCCCCAAATAGATGTTTAAAAGTGCTAGATCAATTAATTAAATCAAACAAAGCTATTAATGACTTGAATTGGGTTAGATTAAAAAATTGGCGAGAATCCTTAGCAATGATTTTTGATCCGCCTTCAAGGCGACCTATTCTAGATCATATAACTGATATTGATCTTGATATCGCTGGTGATCATGTGCTTCAAGGTCTATTTTTTGTTTCATGGATAAGTGATAAACTTGGTTGGAGTTTTGTAAGCGTTAATAAGGATAATGAGTTATTTAAAATAGAATTTAAGAGAAGGAATGGAGAAAAAATTCATACATCTATTAATCCTTTACCCTTGGGTAATCCAAGCATACATTTGGGCCAAGTTATAGGTTTAAGGTTGATTTCTAAAGTTAGTGAGGAGCAAAGAAATAATACTTGTATAATACTCGGATGTGAGTCTGTGGAGTGTATGAGACTTGAAGCTGGAGGTATGGCTGATATGCAATTAATTGAACAAGTTGTTCCAAATTCTTTTTATTCTTCAGAGTCTGATGTTAGTAAATTATTAGGTAGTAGTAGAGGAAATACTAGTCCTCTTTTTGAAAATACTATTAAGATTGCTCTTCAAATTTTTAGTGCTTTTAACTACTAATAAATGCCTTGTGTAATATCTTCTCCTTCAACTGATTGTGGGAAAACTACCTTATCGCTTTTGATTTCGTGTTGGGCTTTTTCAAAAGGTATTCAAATACAAACTTTCAAGGTTGGCCCAGATTATCTAGATCAACAACAACTTAGTTCTATTGGCCAACCTATTTGTAGGAATTTAGATATTTTTTTAAGTGGGAATGAATGGGTTCGTGATAATTTTTTAAAGCATTCATCAAAATATGAATTTTCTTTAATTGAGGGAGCTATGGGTCTTTATGACGGATTGGGATCTACTACTCAATCTAGTACTGCTAATGTTGCTAAACTTCTTGATATTCCAATAATTTTTATTGTTAATGCAAAAGGTCAAGTAGCTTCCCTTTTACCTATTGTTAGAGGATTTCAAGATTTTGATAACGGATTATCAATTAAAGGAATTATATTTAACAACGTAAATTCTGATAGACATAAACAATTAATAAAAGAAGTTTTTAAAAATGAAGACATTAAAATTCTTGGTTTTTTACCTTCTGACCCAAAAATATCCTTGAATAAGGCTAATTTAGGTTTAATTTCTCCATTAGATAGTTGCAGAAAAGTTGATGTTAGTTATTTTGCAAGTTTTGCCGAACAAAATCTTGATGTACTCTCTCTCAGTAAATTTCTCAAATCGCCTCAAAATGAAATAAGCAATTCATTGAGTAAAAAAGCTTTTAAAATAGAGAATAGTAAGCCTATAGCGATTGCAGAAGATAAAATATTCCATTTTCAATATCCTGAAACAAAGGAGTTTTTGAGAGAAATAGGCATAAATCTAATTTCGTGGAGTATTTTCAATGATGAAGAAATTCCCTATGAGGCCTCTTCTTTGATAATTCCTGGAGGGTTTCCTGAAAAATATGCTGACCATATTAGTGATTCAGAAAGAAGCTTAAATTCGTTAAGGGAATTTCGAAAAAATGGATTTATATATGCAGAATGTGGAGGGATGATGATTTTAGGAGACTTTATAAAAGATGAAAATGGGAACAACCATAAAATGAGCGGTATTTTACCTTTTAAATCAAGAAAAAGTAAATTATCAGTAGGTTATAGATATTTAAAGGGTCTAAGTGATGCTCCAATAATCAAAAAAAACCAAAAGATTAGAGGACATGAATTTCATTATTGGGAAATTGAAAGTTCTTTTTCAGAAGATCATTTAATAAAAAAAGAATATGAGAATGAATTCTCTTCCCCATGGAAAATAAAATCATGGGAAACAAAATACAAAAATGAAGGTTGGTCAGATAAGAAATTGCATGCTAGTTGGGTTCACTTGCACTTGCCAAGTTCTCCAGAAGCAGCAAAGAACTTTATAAATGCAACTCAAATTGATTATTTATAAAATTTTTAATTCTTTATAAAATCAAGTATTTCTAGAGGAGTACCTATAAAAAACATTCCAGGCAAAGTAATTAATGGCCCTAAGAAACTCCCTACAATAACTTCTAATTTTGTGTGACCTAAAGATTCTTTTAAATTAATTTCAGCATTGGGATCTATTTTTTTTGATAGGGTGTTAATTTGCGCAGCTTGAACTCCGGCTGATTTTCTAACACCACTGGCGTCGTACATTACTATCAGTGCAATAGCTACTGACAAAGCAAATATTGGGCTATCAAAACCTAATTCAAAACCTGTTCCTGATGCAGCACCAGTTATCAATGATGAATGACTAGAAGGCATACCTCCTGTTTCAAATATAATTCCAAATCTAATCTTTCCTGTTGAAAAAAAATTAAATATTATTTTTAAAAATTGAGCTAGTAAACAGGATATTAAGCTCCAGAAGAGAACAGAATTATCAAAAATAGCTAAAAACTCTGACATAAATAGTTTTATCGATCTCTATTAGTAATAAAGTCAGCGAGGGAGATCAAATATTTTGCATCAGAACCCCAGGGTGCGATTGATTTTTTTGCTTTTTTTACCAAATCGAAGGCTCTTTTTTTTGATTCCTCCATTCCAAGTAATTTAGGATATGTAGTTTTGTCAGCTAAAAGATCCTTGCCTGCTGTTTTCCCAAGTTTTTCACTGCTAGAAGTTAAATCAAGAATATCATCTATAATTTGAAAAGCTAAACCAATCCCCTCTGCATATGTTGTTAGAGCTTTTAATAACTTTTCATTAGCACCTGCAATCATCGCACCAGTTCTTACGCAGGCCTTTAATAATGCACCTGTTTTGTGAAGATGAATATATTCAAGGGTTTCAAGGTCAACCTCCTTACCTTCGCATTCTAAATCTACAACTTGTCCTCCCACTAATCCTGGTGCTCCTGCTACTAATGAGAGTTCACCAACTACATTTAACAATCTTCTTGAGTCAACCCCAGGGCTTCTCAATGAAACCATTTCGAAAGCTCTTGTTAATAAAGCATCTCCAGCGAGTATGGCTAAAGCATCTCCATAAACTTTATGATTGGTCGGTCTACCTCTCCTTAAATCATCATTATCCATTGCCGGTAAGTCATCATGAATTAGTGACATGGTATGTATCATCTCAATGGCAACTGCGGTTGGCACAGCTAGAGAGGGTTCTCCTCCCGCCAATGAACAAGATGCTAAACATAAAATAGGACGTATCCTTTTACCACCAGCCAAAAGAGAATATCTCATTGATTCTCTTAATATTTCTGGATTCTCTGGGCCTAATGAGAAATCAAGGGCTTTTTCGACTACTTTTCTTGTGTCTTCTAAATATTTTTCAAAATCAAAAATATGATCAACTTCAGTCATTTTATACCTTTAGTAGAATTTTTTTCATCTTTTGATTTAAGGCAGAAGGTCATTGAGAGTGGATGATAAACCAAATTTTTTTTGCCAGCTAAAAATAGTATTCACTAGTAACATTGTTACTGTCATTGGACCAACACCACCAGGGACAGGGGTGTATGCAAGTACTTTTGGAATAACATCTTCTAATAATACATCCCCGCACAATCTTGTTTTACTTTTATCTGAACTTTTTAATCTATGTATTCCTACATCAACAATAACAGCACCCTCTTTAACAAAACTAGAGTCTAT
Organism: Prochlorococcus sp. AG-449-P16; assembly: GCA_003212175.1. Classification (GTDB taxonomy): domain Bacteria; phylum Cyanobacteriota; class Cyanobacteriia; order PCC-6307; family Cyanobiaceae; genus Prochlorococcus_A. Next base: position 18,195 of record QCQN01000008.1, on the reverse strand, counting down.
AAGATTAGGTTTTCCTGCCGCTGCTATTAAGATATCTGCTTCCTTGCATATTTTTCTTAAATTGATAGTTTTTGAATGAGTCACAGTAATCGTCGCATTTAGATTTAACAACATAAGTGATAGGGGTTTCCCAACTAGTAAACTTCTCCCAATTACAACAATGTTCTTTCCTTCAATTGCAATATTTTGGGATTTTAGTAAATTAATTATTCCGGCTGGGGTACAGGACCTCATGGCAGGTTCATTTTTTACTAACTTGCCGATATTCTTCTCATTTAACCCATCTACATCTTTATCTGGATTGATATTACTTATTAATTTTTGATCATCAAACTTTTCTGGTATGGGGAGTTGTAATAACATTCCATCAATATCATCATCAAAGTTCAACTTATTTATGAGTTGTTCAACATCTTTTTGTCCTACAGAGTCTTTTAGATGATAAATAATGCTCTTAATGCCTACTCTTGCACAAGCTTTTTCTTTGTTGTTTACGTAAACACCACTTGCGGGGTCTTCACCAATTCTTATTACTGCTAAACCAGGACTCCTTTTTGCAATTTTCTCGTTTAAGGAAATATCATCTTTTAACTTTTCTTCAATCTCAAGAGATAATGCTTTACCGTCTAATTTTAATGACATTTAGAAAAACATCTCCTTTTTACTCCTAGCATGCCTATAATTCTAAATTATTCAAATAGATTTACATATATTACGTGCAAAACATTACAACTACTTTAAAGAGAATATTTTATTTATGGAAAAGGGGACAAGTTCCTGTAAAAAAACCAATTAAAATTTCCAGAATTGATAACCTCATAATTTTTTTAATTTGCATTATTATTTCAATTATTTCTTCTTATAAATTTTTATTATTATCACCTTTAGACGGATCAGATATTAGATCTTGGTTTTATACTTTCAATGAAGTATTGATTAGTTGTGGAATTTTAATATTAGTTTCTAAGAAGGAGAATCCGACAATAACTTCAAGACAGATCATTTTAATCGTTTCTTTACTTTTGGGAGTTCAGGTTACAAAAATAATTTTTGCTTCAACTATCAGTCCTTTATCAATTATTGTCCCACCAGCTTTAATTATTTCTCAAGGCATGGGAACCATAACTGCCCTTGCTTGGGTGTCAATTGCTAGCATAACCTGGCCAGAATCTATAAGTATTTTAAATAATAATTTATTATTCATTTCATTAACCTGTGCATGTATCGTTTCCGTTCTAGGGGGAAGAATAAGGAGTAGGGCTCAATTACTTCAATTATCAATACTCGTACCCTTTGGGGCTTTCTTAAGTCAATCGATATTATTGGGTAATGATAGTTCTTCATCCATATATAAAGAAGCATTCGCTCTTAACGGCAAAATATTCTCAGATTCTTTGCTATTAGCCATAATAATGCTTTTTACTATTTTGTTTATTCCTATTTTTGAATCAGTTTTTGGATTACTAACCAAAGCAAGATTATTGGAATTAGCTGATAAGGAGAAACCTCTTATTAGAAGATTATCGCTAGAGGCTCCTGGTACTTTTGAACATACTTTATTGATATGTGGTCTAGCTGAAGAAGCAACGAGAATGATTGAAGGTGATATAGATCTTATTAAAACTGGCGCCTTATATCACGATGTAGGGAAACTACATGCTCCAAAGTGGTTTATTGAAAATCAAGAGGGATCAAAAAATCCTCATGATGAAATAGATGATCCTTTTAAAAGTGCTGAAGTTTTACAGGCACATGTTGATGAGGGGTTAAAATATGCCAGAAAAAACAGACTACCTATTCCGATTATCAACTTTATCCCAGAACATCAAGGAACTTTAAAAATGGGATATTTTTTTCATAAGGCAAAAGAGAAGAATCTTAATATTTCTGAAAATGACTTTAGATATAAAGGTCCAATCCCGCAATCAAAAGAGACTGCAATTTTAATGCTTGCAGATGGATGTGAAGCTGCATTAAGAGCTATGAACATTAATGCTTCTGATAATGAAGCGCTTGATGTAATATCCAAAATTGTTAATTCAAGACAAAAAGATGGGCAGTTAGATAATAGTAATCTTTCTAAAGGGGAAATTTTTCTTATAAAGTTATCTTTTTTGAATGTTTGGAAAAGAATTCGTCATAGGAGAATTCAATATCCAACATCAAAAAATAATACTTTTTCTTAATTATTCCAGAATCCTATGGCCTAATACTTCTTCGATGTTTGGGGTTACACCAATATATTAATGCTAAAATTCCCAAGAAACCTGTAAGAAGTGTGAACCCTCCTATTCCTAAAAAATCTTTAAGGAAGACTAATCTAATAATAGAATATGGAGACACTCCAGAAATCATCATTGAAAGTGAAACCAGAGTTAATGTAACACCCCATTTTTTTTCAGCTAATAGAGCAGATGAGGAAACTATCCCCACAACGGCTGAAGGCCAACCAAGACTCACGGCTAAAGTAATATTTGCCACTTTCAATGGGGGGCCATAACTAATAATCAATGCAATTATTGGCAGGGCCATTATATTACCTATTAAGCCTATCCATGCAAGAGTCCAATATCCAAATACTCTTTCTCTCATTATTTTTTTGGTTAATATTGACCTTAGAGTTTTAATCTACCCTATTGAGCTGCTAAATTTCTAGGTACTTAATATTCTCAAATTAACTTAGCTTATTAGGATTTTAAAAAACTTTTTTTTTCAGGATTTTCAAGATTATCAAACTGAGGATGAATTGAATTTTTCTTTTCTGAAAAGACTAGTCTATTTAAGGCATTAACAAAAGCATTTGCTGCAGCAACAACTACATCAGTATCAGCGGAATGACCTGAGTAAATCTTATTATTGTTTCTGATTCTTATTGTAACTTCACCCAATGCGTCTATACCTTCGGTTACTGATTTAACTGAGAATTCTATTAATTCGTTAGGAACCTTCGCGAGATCATTTAAGGCTTCGCAAACAGCATCTACAGGGCCTGTACCTATTGAAACTGCAGTATTTTCGGTATGATCTTCAGTATTTAGAAGTGTAACAGTAGCAGTAGGCTTAGATGTATTTCCACAACTGACTTGTACATGAGTTAACTGAAACTTTGATTCAGGTAATTGTACTTGTTCGCTTACGATAGCCTCTAAATCTCTATCTGTGATTTCTCTTTTTCTATCTGCTAAGTCTTTGAAACGTGCAAATGCATCATTTAAATCCTCCCTACTTAAATCGTATCCCATTTCTTCTAGTCTTGCTCTCACTGCACTACGTCCGCTAAGTTTGCCTAATGAAATTCTATTTTCATTTAAGCCTACGGTTTTTGCATCAATAATTTCATATGTAAGCCTATTTTTTAGCACTCCATCTTGATGAATACCAGACTCATGCGCAAAAGCATTAGCGCCTACAATGGCTTTATTAGGTTGAACATTCATTCCAGTTAGGTTTGATACAAGTCTGGATGTTTTTGTGATTTCTTCAGTTCTTATAGCTGTAAGAGGAGTGGGAGAATCTACCTTCCTTTTTAGGAATGAATTGTAAAAACTCTTTCGTACGTGTAATGCCATTACTAATTCTTCTAGTGATGCGTTACCTGCCCTTTCTCCTATCCCATTAATGGTGCATTCTAATTGCCTCGCCCCATTTTTTACTGCTTCAAGGAAATTAGCAACGGCTAAACCTAGATCATTATGACCATGAACAGATAATACTGCCTCGTCAATGTTTGGAACATTTTTGTTAATATCGAAAATTAGATTTCCAAATTCGCTAGGAGTTGTGAATCCAACAGTATCTGGAATGTTTATGGTTGTAGCACCGGCAGATATCGCAAGCTTTATTACTTCGTAAAGGAATTCAGGATCGCTCCTTGATGCATCTTCACAGGAGAATTCAACATCTTCAACTAATGATTTAGCATAATTAACCATATCGGGCACAATTGAAAGTACATCCTTTCTTGATTTTCTAAGTTTATGCTTAAGGTGGATATCACTTGTGGCGATAAATGTATGTATTCTTTTTTTTGGAGCGGGATTAACAGCCTCGAAGCATGCTTTTATATCATTTTGAGATGCTCTAGCTAAACCACATATAATTGGACCATTTTCTCCTCCAACAACATCTGCAATTTTATTTACTGCTTTAAAATCTCCAGAACTAGCAAAGGGGAAACCTGCTTCAATTACATCAACCCCTAATCTGGCAAGCTGATGAGCGATAGCTAGTTTTTCTTCAAGATTTAAACTCGCCCCTGGAGATTGTTCTCCATCTCTTAGAGTTGTATCAAAGATCAATATTCTTCCTGGATCTTTGGACATTTGTTTTACGTATTTATTCTCATAATAAATCAATTAAAAAAAAATTACTAGATTTATTTTTATTAAAAACTTATTTTACTAATTAACTTCATTAAGTAAGTAAATTTTTTGTAAAAAAAAGTATTTATATACATTAAATAAAGTATTGTTTTGAAAAGAAAATTGAAGATCCGCATCAAAGTTTCCCTTTTACTTTGAGCTCTCTAAAAATAGATTAATAGAAATATGATTGGGCCTTCCCCTAATAAAAATTATTTAGGTAAATTGGCAATTGTTTTACATGCTCATCTTCCATACGTAAGAAAAAATGAGAAAAATTCCTTAGAGGAGGATTGGTTGTTTCAAGCAATATTGGAATGTTATATCCCCTTACTTCAAGTGATAGAGACTTCTAAAAAAGAAAATCAAATGAATACTAAACTCACCATAAGTTTGTCTCCTACATTATTAACCCTTCTACAAAATAAACAAATAAAAGAAACTTTCCCAACTTGGATAAATACTAGAATTAGTTTTTTAAGTGATTTAACCAAGGAAGAGAAAGATGCTTCTCAATTTCTATTAAGAAATTTAAGAGATAAATATTCATACTGGAAAGAATATTCTGGAGATTTAGTTGAAAGATTCAAAATTCTCAATCAATCAGGAAATTTAGATATTCTTACTTGTGCCGCTACCCATGGTTACTTGCCTATCTTAAGAGAAAATCCAGAAACGGTAAAAGGTCAAATTAGGACGGCTATTAAAAGTCACAAGATTATTTTCGGAACAAAGCCTCTGGGGATTTGGTTACCTGAATGTGCCTATTATGAAAATTTAGATCAAATATTATTTGACTCAGGAATCAGGTATGCAGTACTAGATGGACATGGAATATTGAATGCGTCACCTAGACCGAGGTACGGAGTTTATGCTCCAATATGTTCAAAAAAAGGTGTTGCTTTTTTTGGAAGAGATAGCGAATCAACCTTACCTGTCTGGTCGGCAAAAGAAGGATTTCCCGGTGATAGTGTATATAGAGAATTTCATAAAGATTTAGGATGGGAATTACCAATATCAAAACTTAAAAAAAAAGGCATACCATCTGTCAGGCCTCTAGGACTAAAATATTACAAGATTACTAATGAAGAAATACCATTAGGTAAAAAAGAGTTCTATAACGAAGATGCAGCAAAAAAAAAGGTTGAGGAACATGCTGATATTTATCTTTTAGGGAGATCCAAACAATTAAAAAACTTATCACTCTCCTCTTCTTTCGAACCTTTGTTAATAGCACCATTTGATGCGGAGTTATTTGGTCATTGGTGGTATGAAGGACCTGCTTTTATCGAACAAATTTTAAGAAAATCTATAAAATACTCAATTAAGTTAACTAATCTTAGAGAAGTTCTAATTCAAAAGCCAAATCTTCAAATTTGCGATCCATCACCTTCAAGTTGGGGTCAAGGTGGTTATCATAATTATTGGCTCAATGAAAAGAATGCATGGATTGTTCCAGAAATCACTAAGGCAGGTGCGAAATTTATTACTTTATCTTCAAAAAACTTTAATAATAAATTTTCAAAAAGATTATTGAAGCAAGCAGCAAGAGAATTGCTACTTTCCGAATCATCTGACTGGAGTTTTATTTTAAGGGCAGGGACAACTACAGAATTAGCAAAAGAGAGAATTGAGAGACACCTATTTAGATTTTGGAAGTTGGTTAAGATGTTAAATAAATCTTCGGATGTTGATATAAATTTTCTTGAGAATATTGAGGATGAGGATAAAATTTTTCCAGATATAGAAATTAATGATTGGCAAAAATTAAAATCTTAGTTTATTTTATATTCAACATTCCGAGTTTGACTTTTAGAGGTGAATTTATAAACATCTTGGTCATTACGTAAATTAGCTTTGGGAGTGGCAGTGTATTAGTGAGAAAACCAACCCACTCTTTTGTTGATAATTTGAAGAAATTAGAGAAAAAGCTTCTTAACCTGCTCTCGTCAAAACTCATTAATCTATTAAGTCCATATTGATAAAGTTTATGCCGTTGAGTTAATTCATAAGGCCACAAAACTCTCCAACCCCTTGTGGCTAATTCTAAAGAACTCAGATTTGGTTCTTTTAAAAAAATTGCTAATTTTTCAGCAAGAAGCGGCGCTCTTCTCAATAGAGAACCTATCATATATCCTGAAGCTGGATGAACCATGCTTGCAGCACCACCAAAACCAAGTACAAATTGCTTTTTAAATGGGAGCGGTAAATTCATGGGGAAAAGGCAATTTTCTTCATGAAAAACTTCCTTTACCTTAATACCTTTATTTTTTAGTCTGATAAAAAGTCTTTTTCTTAAATCATCTTGAGATAATGCAGGATAACTTGCTAATGATGTTTCTTCAACAAAGAAAGTTTCATTTCCAAGATCCATAGCATACAAGAAGGAAGGGGATGATAATTGCTCTTGATGGTTTAAATGGTCAGGACGAAAATCCATTAATACAAAATGATCCTCTTTTACAGGGGGTGAAGAAAATTTACCTACAATTCCATATGCAGCTTGCTGCGCGATAGCATTTTTGGCGGGTCTCTTAACAAAATTGCTTTTGTGTCCACTTGCATCAATAACTAATCTTGCCTTTAGTCTAATTCCAGATAAACAAACAACTTCAGACAAATTATTTTTTTCTGATATTTCTTTTGCTGTGTCATTTAACCATTCAATACCATTACATTTGTTTAAGAGTTCATTTTGAAAGGCTTCTTGATTTATTAATCCGTAATCATATTTATGGTTTGTGGGAATATTACCTTTTTCAGTTTCCCCATTTCCAAAAAAGCTAACTGTTTTTGACCATCGATGAGATAGCAAAGACTCCAGTCCTAATTCTTCTAATTCGGATGCCCATATTCCATAAGTATTTTCCCATTTCTCATTTGGAGCTTTTGTTGATATTCCTTTTATATATAAATTCTGCTTTGCTAATTCTGAAGCCAAACACAAAGCTGCTGGACCTGAACCTAAAATTAAAATATCAATTATTTTCATAGGATCTTTTAAATCAAATTTATTTTAAGTGTCATTTTCGGGACTTAATGAATTTACCTCCTCGATTTGTTCACGAGGAACTAAGACTACTTCAGATAAATGGTCACCATCGTCTAATCTCTGTAATTTTACACCAGTTGCAGCTCTAGATTGCTGCGAAATCTTATCTGCATTTGTTCTAACTATTACTCCTTTTTCTGTTACTAAAAGCAATTCTTCGCCTTCTCCAAGAACCTTTAAACCAACCAATACATCGTCTTTAATTCTGAACTTTATTGCTCTTAAACCCATTCCTGCTCTTTTTTGTAATCTAAACTGCTCAACAGGTACTCTTTTGCCAAGACCAAATGCACTAGCTACTAAGACCCAAGGTCCTCTAGAAGAATTACTTTCAAGATTTTCATCAAGCTCATCATTACTATCCTCGAGCTTTGCTAATTCATCAACAAGATCTGATGTTAATACATCCATAGAAACGAGACTATCGCCATCCCTTAAATTCATTGACTTCACACCTCTTGCTGTTCTTCCAAGGGGCCTCAGTTCACTGAAATCTAATCTGAAATGTATTGTCATGCCTGTTCTTGATCCAATCATGACACTATCTCCTTCTTTGGATAATCTAACCCATGTTAAAGCATCTCCATCTTCAAGATTTATTGCTATTAGTCCATTTGCTCGTATTTTTGAGAAAGAAGAAAGCGCAGTTCTTTTTATAAATCCTGCTTTAGTTAACATTAGTAAAAAGCATTCGTTGTCAAATGAATCTACAGAAACAAGTGAAGTAATTTTTTCTTCTCTAGGAATTGGGAGGAGTTGAACCGATGGTGTTCCCTTTGCTGTTCTACTACTCATGGGAACTTTATATGCAGGAAGAGCATAAGCTACTCCTCTTTCGCTAAAAAGCAAAAGAGTATCGTGATCATTACAACTTATGAAAAGTTTTACTTCATCATCCTCCTGAGTCTTAGTTCCTGCTTTCCCTCTTGAGCCTCTGCTAGTTGATTCAAATTCATTAACAGGCATTCTTTTTAGATATCCTGCTTCTGTTAATAAAACTACTGATCTTTCATTTGCTATAAGATCAATATCATCAAGCCCTCCTCCCAGATCAAGAATTTCTGTTTTTCTTGGAGAAGTAAATCTCTCATCGATTTTATTAATTTCTTCAAGAATAATGTTAAAAATTCTTTGTTTTTCATTAAGTATTCCATTATATGTAGCAATTTTTTGTGTCAATTCATCATGCTCTGCTTTGATTTTATCTGCCTCCAAGGCTGTTAATCGTCTTAATTGCATTTGTAAAATTGCATCTGCCTGTGTTGTCGATAATTCATGATCATTCTGTAATTTTTCTCTAGCTGATGATGTATCTTTAGCTGACCTAATTAAATTGATAATTTCATCCATCGCATCTAATGCTAATAAAAGACCTCTTACAATATGATCTCTTTCTTCTGCTTTCTTTAATAAGAACCCTGTTCTTCTTCGAATGGTTTCCACTCTAAAGTCTAGAAATACATCCAACATTTTTCTTAGTGAAAGTGTTGTAGGCTCACCATTTACTAGGGCTAAAATATTAGCACTGAAATTATTTTGCAATGGAGTTAATTTGAATAAATTATTCAAGACAACCTGTGGATAGGCGTCTCTCTTCAGTTCTATAACAATTCTCATCCCTTCTCTATCACTTTCATCTCTAATATCAGAGATCCCCTCCAATTTTTTCTCATTTACTAAGTCTGCAATTCTCTCTATTAATCCCGCTTTATTTGTTTGAAAAGGAAGCTCTGTAATTATTACAGCATCTTTTTCCGCCCTGCCAGGAGATTTTATTTGTTCTATATTTGCAACACCTCTCATAGTTATTGAGCCTTTTCCGGTTTTAAAAGTTTCTCTAATGCCATCTCGTCCCAGAATTTGGCCGCCTGTTGGGAAATCAGGGCCTTTAATTAACCCAAAAAGTTCTTTCTCTTCAATTCCTGGATTTTGGATTATTGATCTTAAGCCATTTATTAATTCACCTAAATTATGAGGTGGAATGTTAGTAGCCATACCTACTGCTATTCCAGAAGAACCATTTAAAAGTAACTGTGGGATTCTAGCGGGTAAAACTGTTGGTTCTTGTTGGGAACCATCAAAATTATCGGCAAAATCAACAGTTTCAGATTCAATATCCTCTAATAAACTTTGATCTGTCAGTGATTGGAGACGAGATTCTGTATATCTCATTGCAGCAGGAGGATCATTATCTATTGAGCCGAAGTTTCCATGACCATCTATTAAGGGCATTCTCATGGAAAAATCCTGCGCCATTCTGACTAAAGCATCATAAACAGCGGTATCTCCATGGGGATGATATTTGCCTAGAACTTCGCCTACCACTCTGGCACACTTTCTATATGGCCTACCACTCGTTAATCCAAGTTCGTACATTGCATAAAGGATTCTTCTATGCACTGGTTTTAACCCGTCTCTGGCGTCTGGAAGGGCTCGGCCTACAATGACGCTCATGGCATACTCTAGATAAGAGCGAGACATTTCATTTCTTAAATCTGTCTGAATGATTCGATCTTTATTTTCACTCAAACCAGAATCATCAGATTCAAAGATATCGGACATATTAAAAAACTTTATTCAATAATAATCGCTTAACGACAGAATGAAAAAAAAAAAGTAAATAATTGATTCTCAAATACTCACATTTATACACAAATAATAAAAAAACCCTTTTGTTTTTGAAAAAATATTGGCTTATTACACCTTTAGTTGTTAATTTATTCTGAATAGTAAAAAATTCCGTGAATATTGAAATTGGTTTAAACAAAAAAGTTAGAAGAGCATATGGCATTGATGAAATTGCCTTAGTTCCTGGTTCTAGAACTATTGATTTCGATTTAACTAATCCCTCATGGTCAATTGGGAATGTTCAACGTGAAGTTCCAATAATTGCAAGTGCAATGGATAGTGTTGTTGATGTTAACACTGCTGTAGAACTATCTAAGTTAGGTGCATTAGGAGTCTTGAATATGGAAGGGATACAGACAAGATATGAAAATCCTGATACAATACTTGATCAAATCGCTTCAGTAGGAAAAAGTGAATTTGTCACTTTAATGCAAAAAATATATAGTGAACCAATAAAAGAAGAACTAATAATACAGAGAATTAACGAAATAAAAGATAAAGGAGGAATAGCTGCTTTAAGTGGAACCCCCCAAGCGGCAATAAAGTTCAAAGATACGCTCTCAAAATCAAATCTGGATATGTTTTTTCTTCAAGGAACAGTAGTTTCTACTGAGCATTTGGGTTTGGAGGGAAAAGAAAGTTTAAATATTAAAAAACTTTGTCAATCTATAAATGTTCCTGTTGTCGCAGGTAATTGTGTTACTTATGACGTAGCAAAACTTCTTATGAAGGCAGGGGTTGCAGGGCTAATGGTTGGAATTGGTCCAGGCGCCGCTTGCACTTCAAGAGGAGTTTTGGGGATTGGTATTCCACAAGCAACAGCAATATCTGATTGCAGTTCTGCAAGGGATGACTACTTTGAAGAGAGTGGCTGTTATATTCCAATAATCGGTGATGGTGGAATAATTACTGGTGGAGACATATGTAAATGTCTTGCCTGTGGTGCTGATGCTGTAATGATTGGTTCCCCAATTGCTAAATCATCAAGTGCTCCTGGTAAGGGGTTTCATTGGGGTATGGCAACCCCTAGCCCGATATTACCGAGAGGTACTAGAATCGAAGTGGGTTCTTCTGGCTCTTTAGAAAGAATCATAAAAGGTCCTGCACTACTTGATGATGGTACTCATAATTTACTAGGAGCCATTAGAACATCAATGAGTACTTTAGGGGCAAAAAATATTAAGGAAATGCATAACGTTGAAATTGTAATAGCACCATCACTTCTAACCGAGGGCAAAGTTTATCAAAAAGCTCAACAGTTAGGTATGGGTAAATAATAATAAATTCTTGTCTTCAAAAATTAAACAAAATTCTCTTTAGGAGCTATTATTAAATAATGGGGGAAACCCCATACTCCTCACACACAAAATCGCCCGATTTATCGGGCTTTTTTAAGTTGTTTTGTTACTTATATGTTTTTATCTGTAATGAAATCATCACTTAAAAGAATACCTTGCTAAATTTTCTTAAAGGATTATCTAAATTATGTCATCAGCTCCAGCCGTAACTGATTCTTCATTTGACAAAGAAGTTTTGCAAAGTGACCTGCCAGTCCTAGTTGATTTTTGGGCTCCTTGGTGTGGTCCATGCAGAATGGTCGCACCTGTTGTAGAGGAAATTTCAAAAGATTTTGAAGGCAAGATTAAAGTATTTAAGTTAAATACTGATGAAAATCCTAATGTAGCTAGCCAATATGGAATTCGAAGTATTCCTACCTTAATGATTTTTAAAGGGGGACAAAAAGTCGATACTGTTGTTGGTGCTGTTCCCAAAGCAACCCTTTCAAGTACTTTATCTAAACATTTGTAGTAGGAAATTGTCTAAGATTGGACTTATTGATTATGGGATGGGCAATATTCATTCGGTTATAAAAGCGCTAGAGAATCTTGAACAAGAAGTAATTTTAATAAGAAATAAAAGCCAAATATCAAACTGCAAAGCATTATTACTTCCAGGGGTTGGCGCATTTGATCCTGCAATGAATAATCTTAAAAAAACAGAATTAATAATAGATATAAAAAAATGGATTAACAGCGGTAAATCTTTCTTAGGAATTTGTCTTGGATTACAACTACTTTTTGAATCAAGCGATGAAGGTTCTTTGAAAGGACTTGGAATATTGGAGGGGCAAATTAAAAAAATCCCAACAATTAATAATCAAAGAATTCCTCACATAGGATGGTGTCAACTTCTTCCAACAAGAAAAAACAGTTTATTAAACTATAAAGAATTTAACAATTGGGTTTATTTTGTTCATTCTTATCATGCAGTGCCCCGCGATATGAATTTAGTAACTGCCAATGTTAATTATGGTTCTGAAAAGTTAACTGCAGTAATAGAAAAAGATAATTTGTTAGCGTGCCAATTTCATCCTGAAAAATCTGGTAAAACTGGAGAAAATCTTTTAAGTAGATGGATCAAAAGTATTCACTAGTAATGGTGAAATATGAAAACTAATTTGAGATTAATAGGGGGACAGAAAATCGAGAGTCCTAATAATATCCATACTAGGCCAACCACAATGATGGTTAGGGAAGCAATTTTTAATATTTTGGGTAATAAAGTAGAAAATTCAAATTGGCTAGACCTATTTAGTGGAACAGGTGCTATATCATGCGAGGCATACAATCATGGTGCAAAAAAAATAGTTGCAGTTGAGAAAAACAAAGAAAATTCAAAAATATGTTTTAGAAATCTGCTCTCATTGCAAAATTCTGGAAGTAGAAAAAATGATTTTCAAGTAATTTGCAAAGATGTTTTAAGTTGGGTTAAGTCTAATAAAGAGAGAAAAAATTTATCTAATTTTAATAACTTTGATAAAATAAAATTTGACTTTATTTATATGGATCCTCCATATAGAGCTGGGTACTATGAATTAGTTTTAAAGCAGATATTTAATTGTGATTTTATGAGAAAGGAAAGTATTGTGATATGCGAGCACTCTCTAGATTTGGAATTTAAAAACAATGATTTATGGGAAATTCATGACGTTAGGACTTATGGTCAATCTAGATTGACTTTTTTAATCCAAATCCAACATACCCGAACCTCTTCTGTATTGATTCCAGGCACTAACAAATAATCCAAGAAGTGTTATTGGGATTAATCCCAAAACTATTCCACATAAAAGAGGTTCAATCATTTTCTGGCAATTTTTTGTATTATAATTCACAATTGTTACACAGCAGCAATTTTTTGTGTCAACATCTTCATCATCTGCAGCAGAAAAGAATTCATTTTTAACTCTTCTGAGAAAAACTTTTGTAGGTTTTTTAATACTCCTGTTATTTTTTATATTTTTTTATTTAGGTCATAGAGAGAATAATGTTTATATTCTTAAAACTCTCGAACTAAGAGGATCAGTTAATGAAGGGGATTTACTTTTTAAAATGAATTGTGTTGGATGCCATGGGATCACTGCAAGAGGATTGGTGGGACCGGATTTGCATTCCATAACGGAACGTTTGAACGATAAAGAAATTATAAAACAAGTAATTGAGGGGAAAACCCCCCCCCATGCCTAGCTTTGAAATTGATCCTCAAAAAATGTCTAATTTATTGACTTATTTACATAGCCTGAAATAAATTTTGCCAAAACGCTTTAACAACTTGATATTGATTCTGGTTGAACCACAGGGTCCTTTAAATGTTGGAAGTATTGCAAGGTTATGCGCTAATTTTGACGTTGGGGAATTAAGAATTGTTTCTCCTAGATGCGATATTAATTCTACTGATTCTAAAAAAATGGCTTTAAAAGGTCAAAAATATTTAGATAATTGCAAAATATTTAATACAATAGTTGAAGCAATTTTTGATTGCGATTTAGTTCTCGCGACCTGCGGAAGAAATGATTTAAGTGATAATTCATCATCTGAATCTCCTGAGGCTATATCTACTTGGATCTCTTCTTTTAGTCAAATTAATAATTTAGCTATTTTATTTGGAAGAGAGGATAGAGGATTAAGTAATAGTGAAAGGCTGCTTTGTAAGAAAATAATTCGTATTAATACCTCTAAAAATTATCGTTCATTGAATCTATCTCATGCAGTTTCAATAATTTTGTATGAATTAAACAATTCAAAGACTAAAAATTCTGAGAAGAATTTAAAAGTTTTTGACCTAGCATCCTCAAAAGAAATTAATGAATCTTTTATGGAACTTGAAGAAATGCTTATAAGGATCGGTTACCTTTTGAAACATACTTCTTATGCAAAGATAGCTAAATTTAAAAAATACATATTAAAAGCAAATACCTCTAGCCATGAGATAAATGTTCTTAGAGGAATTGTCCACCAAATTAATTGGTTTATAAATAATTCAAAAGGAAAATAATAATTTTAGGAACATAAGATTACTTTTATTTATTTTTACTGGGTTCATTTTTGGTTAAAAATACTTCAAACTAGTTTGTTAAAAGTTAATTTAATAAGGGTAATAAATTATTCATAGAAATTTTTTTATTAACAAAATATCCTATTTGCTAGAAATATTTACTAATAACATTTTCTGAAGTAACATCTACTGGATACTTAGAATATAAAGTAAAACTAAAATTGTGAATTCAACAAAAAAAAGAAGAGTATTTCCTTTTACTGCAGTAATTGGTCAAGAAGAAATGAAATTAGCTCTTTTATTGAATGTGATAGATCCGCGAATTGGTGGAGTTATGATTATGGGTGATAGGGGAACTGGCAAGTCAACAACAATAAGAGCATTAGCAGACTTGTTGCCTGCAATAGAGGTGGTTAAAGACGATCCTTATAATAGTTCTCTTGAAGATCCAGATCTACAAAGTAAAGAAGTTTTAGAAAAAATTGAACAAGGAGAAACTTTGGAGAAAGATAAAAAACAAGTACCAATGGTTGATTTACCATTAGGCGCCACTGAAGACAGATTATGCGGAACTATTGATATAGAAAAGGCTTTGAGCGAGGGAGTTAAGGCTTTTGAGCCAGGTTTATTAGCAAAGGCTAATAGAGGATTATTATATGTTGATGAGGTAAATTTACTTGATGATCATTTAGTCGATGTTCTTTTGGATTCTGCTGCCTCTGGATGGAACACAGTTGAAAGAGAAGGCGTTTCTGTGAGACATCCCGCTAGATTTGTACTTATAGGCTCTGGGAATCCAGAAGAGGGGGAATTAAGACCTCAGCTATTAGATAGATTTGGCATGAGTGTTGAAGTCAAAACTGTGAGGGATGCTGATTTAAGAGTTCAGGTTGTTGATCAGAGAACTTCTTTTGATAATGATCCAGAAGAATTTTCAACAAATGTCGAAAAACAACAAGATGAACTTCAACAAAAAGTTATTAAAGCTCAGGAAATTCTAAATTCAGTACAAATGGATGATGATCTCAGACTTAATATTTCTGCTATTTGCGGCGAACTTGATGTTGATGGTCTTAGAGGTGATATCGTAACCAATAGATCTGCAAGAGCAATTGCGGCATTTGAAGGGAGAATGGAAGTAGAGGAGGATGATATAGCAAGAGTAATTTCATGCTCTTTAAGGCATAGACTTAGAAAAGATCCTCTAGAACAAGTTGATTCTGGAGAAAAAGTAATTCAGGCATTTTGTAAAGTGTTTGGTTTAGATGAAAAAGAAAACCTTTCAAAATTTCAGTTGTCTGCACTAGATTAACAAAGTGAGGATTATAGGAATTGATCCTGGATTAGGAAGAGTTGGATATGGAGTTATTGAAGTAATAAAAGACAAAAAATATTTTCTAGATTGTGGGGTAATTGAAACTAGTAAAAATAAAAAAGAAGAAGATAGACTTTTTGAAATTTACAATGATCTTAATACTTTAATAGATCATTGGAATCCCAATATTGCTGCAGTTGAGAAGTTTTTCTTTTATAGATCTAGTACAACTATTAGTGTCGTTCAGGCGAGGGGTGTAATTATGATGGTACTAGCCTCAAAGGAGATACAAATTAGTGAATATTCTCCTGCACAGGTAAAGCTTACTATTGCAGGAAATGGAAAAGCCTCAAAAAAGGAAATTCTTGAAGCAGTTATGTTTTCTTTAAATTTGAATTATGCACCAAGGCCTGATGATTCTGCAGATGCACTTGCTATTGCTTTAACAAAATTGAATGAAGAAGGAATAAATTAAATATTTATGAAAACTATTTCAGAAAAAAAATCTTTAGAAAGGATTTTCTTCAAAAATTTGAGGGAAACAAGTTCAATCATTGATATGAAAAATGTTGAAATTAATGTAAAAAAATACATTCAGTCCGTTTTCAAAAAAGATATACAAGAAAAATATATCGGAATATATTGGCCTCTTAAAAATGAAGTTGATTTAAGAAGTTTAAGTCCTCAATACTCCTTAGCATTGCCTAGGTGTCTCCAAAATAAAAAACTCTCATATTGTTCTTGGGATGAAAAAAAATTAACTAAGGATTCTCAGGGAATATTAGCTCCGTTATCATCCAACAAATTAGACTTTAAACAAATTAGTATGATTTTTGTCCCATGCCTTTCCATTGATAAGAACCTCATAAGATTAGGGTATGGAGGAGGATATTTCGATAAATTAAGAGAAGATAAAAATTGGAGATCTATTCCATGTATTGGGTTGTTAACTTCCAATTGTGTAAGTAAGAATTATTTAACTAAAGCGGATTGGGATATTCCCTTATCTGGTTTTATTACGGAAAAAGATATATTAGTTTAGAGTATAAAGAGGTTTTTTTGTTGCAAAATAATGGAGAACAGAAGCACTTATGCCAATCTATTAAATTTAGTTGAGAAGCTTAAAAATTCAGACGATCCAAAGCGAAAATATGAATTCATATTGTGGCTAGGTAAGAAATTGAAAGTTCCAAATAGAAGTATTTTAATTCCTGAAAATAAAGTGGAAGGGTGCGTTTCTGAGGTTTTTGTTAAAGCAAGTATTGAAGAAGGTAAACTTTATTGGGAAGGATACTCTGATGCTCTGATAACAAAAGGTTTATTAGCATTTCTAATAAATGGATTAAATGAGTTAACACCTAAAGAGGTTGTAAATGTTAATAATCAATTTATTGAGGAAACTGGACTAAGAACTAGTTTAACTCCTTCAAGAGCTAATGGGTTTTTGAACATTCTTTTAAAAATGAAGTCTCAGGCAAATGATTTTTTATCAGGTTAATATTATAAAATTGGATTTAAAGCTATGCCTAAAAAATGAGAAAATGTAAAATCGGAATTATCGGCTTCGGTACTGTGGGTAAAGGAATTTATGAAATTTTAAAATCTAATAATGACTTACATCCGATTTTAAACGATATAGAAATTGTAAAAATTGCGGTTAAAAATATTGATAAAAAAAGGGATATTCAATTAGATAAGAATTTGTTAGTAAATGATCCTGATTATTTAATTAAAGACCCTTCTATTGACATTATCGTTGAAGTAATGGGAGGTATAGATTTAGCAAAAGACATAATTATAAAATCTTTAGAGGCAGGAAAATCTGTTGTAACAGCCAACAAAGCTGTAATAGCTAGATATGGAGCTCAAATATACTCAATTGCTTCAAAAAAAGGTGTTTATATTTTGACTGAAGCTGCCGTTTGTGGAGGTATTCCAATAATTGAACCTTTAAAAAGATCGCTAAAAAGTAATGAAATAAAAAAAATGATTGGCATAATAAATGGCACAACAAATTTCATTCTCTCAAAAATGACAAATGAAAAAGCTGATTATAAGCAGACATTGAAATTAGCTCAGAAACTTGGCTACGCTGAATTTGATCCTACTGCAGATGTTGAGGGAGATGACGCAGCAGATAAAATTTCAATTTTATCTGAACTAGCCTATGGTGGGATAATCAATAGACATCTTATTAATACTAAAGGTATCAATAAAATAAATCTTAAGGATATAGAGTACGCAAATAAACTTGGGTTTGAAATTAAACTCTTGGCTTTTTCTGAAAGACAGAAAATTGATAGTCAAGATTCTCTTGGTTTAAACATTTGGGTGGGTCCATCTTTAATACCAAAAAATCATCCTTTAGCATCTGTAGATGGAGTAAATAATGCCATACTCATACAAGCTGAACCTCTTGGGGAGATTATGTTATATGGACCCGGTGCAGGTAGTGGCCCCACTGCCGCATCAGTTGTATCAGATATTCTTAATCTTCAGGCTATGTA